>JASHSG010000335.1 GCA_030040935.1 Acidobacteriaceae bacterium
GAATACTCGGTGCCGCGCGGCATTCACGTGAACGTGCAGGAAGGCGAGCGGCTGCGCGCCGGGGATCCGCTGATGGACGGGCCTTTGAACCCGCACGACATTCTTGCCGTGCTGGGCGAGAAGGAGCTACAGGCTTACCTGGTGAACGAAATCCAGGAAGTCTACCGTCTGCAGGGCGTGGCAATCAGCGACAAGCATATCGAAGTGATTGTGCGGCAGATGTTGCGCTGGGTGCGGATCGACGAAGTGGGCGACACCAACTTCCTGCTCGAGCAGCAGGTCGATCGGTTCCGCTTCAGGGAAGAAAACGAGCGCGTACTGCAAAACGGAGGCCGTCCGGCCATCGGGCGTCCGCTGTTGCTCGGCATCACCAAGGCATCGCTTTCGACCGACAGCTTTATCTCGGCCGCGAGCTTCCAGGAGACGACCCGCGTACTCACCGAAGCCAGCATTAACGGCGCGGTAGACAATCTGCGCGGTTTAAAGGAGAACGTGATCGTGGGACGGCTGATTCCCGCGGGCACAGGCCTGGAGTACTACCGCAACGTGCAGCTTTCACCGGAACTCGAAGAGGCAGCTGCGCGTGTGCAGCAAGAAGTACACGCCGAGATCGAGGCTCAGGAGCGGGAGCTGGAGCTGATGCGGCAGGAAGGCGAAGCCGAGGAGATGGCAGCCGAATAGCGCTGCCATGCGGCAGTCCTTTTGAGCAAATCATCGACTCAACAAAAGGCCCAGCGCGATGCCGGGCCTTTTTTTATGCGCATTTTCCGGGCGCTTGATATGTTGCGCCGGGATCGGCCTCTGCGGTGCTGTCTCCGCTATGGGATTGTTTCACGACGTACATAGCGGAATCGGCAGTTTTGAGCAGGCTGTCGGCCGAATCGGCATCTTCGGGGTAGAGAGCGATCCCGACGCTCGCGGAGCCGCGCAGCACATGTCCGCCGACGGAAAAGGGCTCGTCGAAACAATGTTCGAGGCGATGCGCGATTTCGATGACCTCGGAGCGACAGTGCACAGCCCCAACCACTGCCGCGAACTCATCGCCGCCCAGGCGCGCCAGAGTGTCGCCGGGGCGCAGTTGGTGCTTCATGCGCAGCGCCGCCTGCTGCAGATATATGTCACCCACCTGGTGGCCGTATTGATCATTGACCTGTTTGAACCGATCCAGGTCGATGAAGATGAAGCCGAAGATGCCGATGGACTGCCGGGCCGTGGAAATCATGGCAGTCAAGTGCTTTTCCAGTTTGAAGCGGTTGGGGACATCGGTGAGCAAGTCGAACTCCGAGCGATGCACAAGATCGGAATAGAGGTGCGAGGTTTCGATGGCCAGCGTTGCCAGACCTGCTCCGAGCGATAGGGCCGAAGATTCCGCCGCGTCTGGCTTGTTGAGCCGGTTCACGGCGGCGAAGATGCTGCCCAGGGCGGCGCCAGCGCGGCCGGGAATTTCCTGCTGGATAATTCTCTGCGAAGTGATCTTGGGCGGGCGCTTGCCCAGAGAGGCTCCATCGGCGATCTCGCACCAGCAGGCAGCGCCGTGCAATCGGAACGATACTACTTCCGTGATGCATTCGATGATTTCGCCGAGGGGGCGGGAGTTGTTAATGTCTTCCAGGATGGAGCTTCGACGCTGTTCGAGGTAGGCTAGCGCGGCGGTTTTCTGGCGGACTCGCCGTTCGAGGGCCCAGCTCCTGATGCCGATGGCAATGACTACGCCAAGCAGGAGTCCGACGATCAACATCAAGTGGCGCACATTCAACCACGGCGGCCGCGCGACGACCACAATGTCGTCGACATTTCGCATCAGAATGTTGAATGGCACCTCGCCATTAAAGGGATTGGCGTCAGTGAGCATGCAGATGCCGGTTACGCGGATGCGCGTGCCGACGGGAATCTCGCGCATGGGGTTGAGGGGGGCAGCGCTTGCAGTGCCGGGATGGCGAATGATGGCTGAGAAGAGATGTCCGTCAGAGTCGAGCACGTATTCATCCTGGGTAGCCTGCCGCACCTCGGTAACCACCTGACCTTCGACCGAAACAAGGTCGAAGATGTGACTATGGCCAATGTTGCCACCCACGGCGAGCTGACGCCAGGTGAAGAGCGAGGGAGTGACTGGCGCCCAGGCCGACGTTTCGCGCACTTCACCGCGAGTGAGGGTGAGGAAGCCGTTTTCCACGGCCGGAAATCCGATGGCGTCGGCAACGGCGCCCACGCGCAAAGGGCTCCAACTGTCGGACGTAATCCAGATGCTTTGTGAGCCGTCTTCAAGGACCAGAGCCACACCCGGCTGATAATAAGTGATGGTTCCATGCACGCGCTGACGGACGCTCTCGTCGCGAACGCGATACCCGCCGAGGAGCTTATCCATCGGCGTGACCGAAAGGTTCCAGGGGTCGACGGTGGCGCGTTTCAATATCCTTACCTGATCGAGCGACTGGACATGATAAAGGATTCCGGTTTGCTGCATTTTGTTATCGAACACACCTGACTGGACGCCGGTGATCTCGACTTCAGCGTCGAGCAGGTCCTTGAGGCGTGAGGGGTTGTCGCTGTCGATCGTTGCGCCGGCATGCCCTCCATTCAACAGGATGCCCAGTTGAGTGGTCGAGATAGGCGCCTGCGAATTGGGGGCAAGATCGGCGGACTCGATGACGGCCCGCACGGTAACCAGCCTGCCATCGGTCTCAGCCCGTATCATTTGTTCGAAACTCGGCCGGATCGGCTTGGGCAATGGACCGTGGCCCAACAATGAAAGTTCGCCGCTTTCGACGTAGGGCCGGAAGCTCTCGTGCATGGTTCCGCGGACCCGCACGCGATCACCGGGGATGAGGCTGTACATGAGTGAGGGGTGCACATAAATCGCCGCGTTCCCGTCCTGGACAAACAAGTTCCTTTCATAGGAGCGGTAATAGGTGACGGTGGCGACGAAGGAAGCGGACTGATGCAGGCTGGCCTGTGCGTTGGTCAGGTGGGCCGCTGCTTGCACACTCGTAATTTGGCCAGACGATTGAGCCCACGCACATGAAGCGCACACTGAAAGCATCGTCAACCAGGGAAACGCAGTTTTCATAGCGTGGTTCAATTGAGCTGGATGCGACGAAACCAGCCCTTGGCAGGCTTATCGGCAGGGGATGGAGAAGAATGAATATCGGTTGAGAAAATCTTGCCCGGCCAAGGGGTTGAGGGGAGGGAACTGGGCGGGCTTAGGGCCAGCCGATTCTGCTATTTCTTCTCATTTTCGTGCGCCTCGCCGCTTAGATCCGCTTGGATTTTGTCCCGGCTCGAACCTTGAGCGGACTGAATGAGATGGGGTCCCGGCCCAGTCGCCATGACAGCGTGAACAGGCCCTAGGAATGGGCCTTTGGCGCGAGTTCAGGCTCTGTGGGATCTTCACCGAGGCGAGAATTGGACAGACGGGTGTATTTTGCCTCATACATGGCGGCATCGGCAGAGCGCAGCAGACTGTCGGCGGAGTCAGCATCTTCGGGATAAAGCGAGATTCCAAAGCTCGCCGAGCCATGCAGGTAGTATCCGTCTCCTGCAAAGGGCTCATGGAAGCAGCTCTTGAGCCGAGCCGTGATTTCTTCAACCTCGGTCCGATTGCGCACTTCAGAAACCAGCACCGCGAACTCATCGCCACCGAGCCGCGCCAACACGTCGCAAGGGCGCAATTGCCGCTTCATGCGGCGTGAAACCTCCTGCAGATACCGGTCGCCCACGAGGTGCCCGTGGAGGTCGTTCACCTGCTTGAATTCGTTGAGGTCGATGTAGATCAACCCGAAGATTCCCGCGGTTTCGCGCGCGGTTTGAATCATTGCGCTCAGCGTCTTTTCCATGGCGAAGCGATTCTGCACGTCAGTCAGGAGGTCAAATTCCGAGCGGTGAACGAGGTCCGAGTAGAGGCGGGAAGTTTCGATGGCCAAGGTGGACAATTCCGCGGCCATCGCAAGCGCAGCATTCTCAAGTGCATCGGGTTCGGTACGAGCATCGAAGGCGGCGAAGATGGAGCCCAAAGGCGATCCTGAGCGGGCCGGAATGGGGTATTCAACGGTGCGGAGGGATGAGGGGTCAAGATGGGTGGGACGGTTCCCGAGAGCGGCTCCGTCGGCAACCTGGCACCAGCAGGGTGCACCATTGAGTCGCGCGGAAACCAACTCCGTGATCCGTTCCAGAATCTCCGCCAGGGGCTTGGAGTGATTGATGTCCTCAAGGATTTTGCTGCGCCGGCGTTCCACATAAGCGAGAGACCCGATGCGCTGCCGGTTCCTCCGTTCCGTGTACCACCCGCGCATGCCCAGGGCGATAACCATGGCCAAAAGAATCCCCACGATCATGACCAGATGGCGCACACTGAGCCAGGGAGGCTGGGCGACGACTGCGATATCGCCGGCGTCGCGCATCAGGATATTGAAAGGCACCTCGCCGTTGAAGGGATTTGCGTCCGCCAGCATGCAGATGCCGGCAACTCGGATGCGAGATCCTACGGGAATCTCCAGCATGGGCGGGACCGGGTCCGGTCCGAAGGAAAGCGAATGGCGCAGGATGGCGGAGAACAGATGGCCGTCGGACTCGAGAACATACTCATCTTGTGTTGCTTGCCGCACCTCTGTCACTACCTGGCCTTCCAATGAGACCAAGTCGAAGACGTGGCTTTTGCCCTGATTGCCGCCGAGGGCCAAATCGCGCCATTTGAAGAGCGGAGGAGTGAGCGGCGCCTGGACGGAGGTATCCCTGACTTCGCTATGGGTTAGTGTCAGGAAGCCGTTTTCCACGGCCGGGAATCCGATGGCGCTGGCCCGGTCACCAATGCGCAGCGGGCTATAGGTATCGGTCGCAATCCAAAGGCTCTTGGAGCCATCCTGGAGCACCAATGCTACACCCGGCTGGTAGTAGGTAATCGTCCCTTCCACGCGCAGGCGTTGCGAATCATCGACGGATTTATAGCCTGTGATGATGCGGTCCATCGGTGTAATCGGCATCAACCAGGGATCAGAGCTGGCCCGCTTCAGGATCTTGAGGTCGGCCATGGACTGAATGTGGAACAGAATGCCAGTCTGCTGCATTTTGTTGTCAAATTCACCGGAGACCGCGCCGGTGATCTGCACCTCCGAGTCGAGCAGGCCTTTAAGGATGCTCTCATCATCACTGTCGAGATTGGCGTCAGCCTGTCCTCCGTCGACAGTCATGCGCAGGTAAGTGGCCGGTGTGGGAGAGTGACGATCGGGCACGAGATCGGCGGAACGAACCAGGGCCCGCACAGTAACGAGCTTGCAGTCAGTCTCGGCGCGGATCATCTGCTCAAAGGTTGGTTGCTCCGCCTTGGGCAGTTGCCCGTGGCCTATCTTCGTAATATCCGCGCTATTCACGTAGGGCCTGAAACTCTCGTGCATTGTTCCACGCACCAATACCCGATCGCCTGGAATGAGGTCCGCAGATGTCGTGGCGTGCACATACACCGCGTCGGCGCCATCCTGCACGAACATGTCTTTGTCATAGGAGCGGAAGTAAGTCACGGTGGCTTCGAAGGCGACAGACGGGTGCTGGCTTGCCTCGGCATTCGTCATGGAGGCCAATGCACGCAGCGACGTTAACGGAGCTGCTGAAGTTGCCGCGGCCGTGGGAACGGCTGCGAGAACAATAGCAACCGGAAAAACGAAGCGACTTGTTAGCGCGAACTTCACTTTGCCGTCGTGTTCTTTCCACGCTCGCCGGCGAGTTGTCATCCTGGTGAACACTCGCCACATCCTGCCGCGCCGGACGAAGTTGGACACGATGCAAGCGGCAGTTAGCTGGTGAAATGTCTTGCACCTATGTTACTCACGCTGAAGTGGTTGTGAATAACACTTTCGGTGTGAGGGTACTTTGGTTTCGGCCCTGCGGCTCGCCCATTCCGTTCTCGTTCGCCAGAACAAGTTTCCACGGCGAAACTCCCTGCGTTCGGAACGAGGAGGGGCGGCGTTCATTGGTGCGGGGCTTGCACTGGGTGGGTGCGCACTTAGAACACGGCGCGCCGAGGGTTCTACACTACTTACGAAGCATTTTGAACGGCGAAAAGGGCGATTTGACGAGGATATGACGAAGAAATTGCGTGTTGGCATACTCTTTGGAGGGCGGAGCGGGGAGCATGAGGTATCGCTTCTTTCGGCGGCGTCGATTCTGCGGGCAATCGACCACCACAGATTTGACGTAACACCGATCGGAATCACCAAAGAGGGCCGCTGGCTTGCAGCTGCGGACGCGCGGGGACTGCTGAATGGAGATACCAGCGCTGCAGCTCGGCGGCTGCGCGCTGGCGATCCCGAGGCAACACCGGGCGCGAAGCTGCTCCATGAGGGCATTCCCACGCTGATGGCGCCGCAGCCTGCGTCTCAGGAGCCGGCAGAGAAGGCTCTCGACGTCGTTTTTCCGGTGCTTCATGGCACCTTCGGTGAAGACGGCACGATCCAGGGCCTGTTTGAGCTTGCGGGTATTGCCTATGTTGGTTCCGGGGTGCTTGGCTCAGCCGCTGGGATGGACAAGGACGTGATGAAGCGGCTGTTTTCCCACGCCGGTCTTCCGATCGTGGAACATGTCACGCTGCTTCGAGCGGATTGGGAAAAGGCGCCTCTCAAGGCGATTGCGAGGGTGGAGAAGACCCTTAAATACCCGGTGTTCGTGAAGCCGGCGAACCTGGGCTCATCGGTTGGTATCAGCAAGGCGCACGATCGTGCGGAACTTGGGCCCGGGTTGGCGCTGGCGGCAAAATACGACCGCAAGCTGATCGTGGAGCAGGGCGTGGGCGACGGGACGCGACGTGGCGCACAGGCAGGGAGGGCGCGCGAACTTGAGGTTGCTGTGCTGGGTAACGACGAGCCGAAAGCCAGCGTGGTGGGCGAGATCATTCCCGGCAAGGAGTTCTACGACTACGAAGCAAAGTATCTCTCTGAAGGTTCCGTGCCTGTGATACCGGCGAGGATTTCGCGCGAGCAAAGCCGGCGGATTC
>JASHSG010000336.1 GCA_030040935.1 Acidobacteriaceae bacterium
CCGATTGCAGTTGACACAGAGCTCGAGCCGCGCCCGGAGCTCATCAATCCGGCGCTTGAATGGCTGGCGGACCTGGACGAACAATCGTTTGAGCGCGAGTTCAACGGCTCGCCGGTGCGGCGGACAGGATTCATGGGGTTCAGGCGCAACGTGGCGATCGCGATGGGCAACAGCGCCGACGCGGGATTCTGCGGGAAACTTGAGCAATGGGTGGACGCGGCCGATCAGGGAGTCCGCGCGGCGGCAACCTGGGCGCTGGCGCGGCTGCGAGGCGATGGTTTGCGCCCGGCCTGAAGACCCGATGATTTCAGTCGACGGTTTTCATGGGTCTGAGTGCTCCCGCTTCTTCCGGCAAGGCTATCCTTGAAACGGAACTCTACCCCTATCCGCATCTGCCCGGCCGGAATTGCCGGAGGCGAACGACTGCACGAGGAACCGAGACGTGGCTGACGAACCGAGACTGGCGACTGATGTTACAACCGAAATTCAAGCTGCCGGCGCCGCTCTGGCCGACGCCGCAAAGGGCCCTCAACAACCGGTTACGCACTCGAAGTGGTATCAGTGGCGCAGAAGCGGCACGGCGCTGATTGCATATTTGCTCGACAGCGAGGTGCACACTTTCGCCTTCAGCGTGGCCGCCAACGCAATCATTTCGTTTATCCCCTTCGTGGTGCTGCTTTATACCCTGGCGCTCTCGGTCTTTCACTCCGAAGCGATGAAGGGCGTTGTGAACGACATGGTGAATTACTTCCTGCCGTCGGCGACCAAGCAGTCGGACTGGCTGGCGACGACCATCGTCAGCGAAGCGGTGCTGCCTCTGCTGAAGCATCATGGCGCGCAGGCTTTTTCGTTTGTGATGATTCTCATCTCGTGCACGGGCATTTTCCTGCCTTTGGAAGTGGCCCTCAATCAAGCCTGGGGGGTGGCCAAAAGCCGCAATTACCTTTTCAACCAGACGATCGCCTTCGGGCTGGCACTGCTGATGGTTGGACTGGGAGTGGCCAGCATGGTGGTGAACGTAAACGTCGACAAAGCTCTCGCTTTCGCTCTCGTGCATGACTCCGATAACTGGTTTTTCAGGATTCTGAACTACTCCTACAGCGTTCTCACCTACGTTTGGCTGGCAGTCTCAACGGGCGTCGCCTCAATTCTGTTCTTCTTTTCCGTCTACTTTATTCTTCCCAACCGCAAGGTGCCCTGGAAGCCGGTAATGCGTACATCGATTATTACCGGGGTCGTATGGCTGGTTTCGAGGTTCATCTATGCGGCCGTGCTGCCGCATCTCGATTTCGAGTCGCTTTACGGGCCATTTTATGTCTCGGTGGGACTGATCTTCTGGGCCTATATTTCAGGACTGATCCTGTTCGCGGGGGCGCAGTTCAGCGTGGCGCGGCTGGGAGACGTGAAAAAACAGTCCTGAATTTCCGCAGTTCATACTCTCAGACTTCTTCGCTTTGTATTCGCCGGCGATTCGCGCTAATCTCTTGAGAGCAGCATGTCCCCGACCAAGCCCACTTCGCCAGAAACCGCAGACCCCTTTGCCTGCTTTCACCCCGTCACGTCGGAGTGGTTCCGGGCCGTATTTGACGCCCCAACGTCGCCGCAGCGCATGGGCTGGCCGGTGATCGCGTGTGGCGAGAATGCGCTGATCCTGGCGCCCACAGGTACGGGCAAGACGCTGGCAGCGTTCCTCTGGTGCCTTGACCGGCTGATGCTGAAAGGCAGGGAGCGAGGGACCAAGGGAACAAGGGACCGAGGCGACGCCGCGAAGAAAGGCTGCCGGGTGGTGTACGTGTCACCGCTCAAGGCGCTGGCCGTGGATGTGGAGCGGAACCTGCGCTCGCCGCTCGCGGGCATGGCCAACATGGCGCGGCGGATGGGCGTTCCGTTTCACGAGCCGGAGATCAGCGTGCGCACCGGAGACACGCCGCAGCGCGAGCGAGCGCGATTTGCGCGCCATCCCGCCGAAATCCTCATCACCACGCCCGAGTCGCTGTATCTGATCCTCACCTCGCAGGCGGCCGAGGCTCTGCGCACCGTCGAAACAGTGATCGTCGACGAGATTCACGCGCTGGTGCCGACCAAGCGCGGCGCCCATCTGGCGTTAACGCTGGAAAGGCTCGAGGCCATCACGCGAAAGCCGCTGCAGCGCATCGGGCTCTCGGCGACGCAAAGGCCGCTTGAAGAGGTGGCGAGGTTTCTGGGAGGGGTGGAAGTTGGCAGCAATTCAGCGAGTCAGCAAGCTAGCAAGTTAGCGAGCCAGCAAGTTGGTGAGTCGGCCGAGCGCCCAGAAACAACTGCAGATCCTTCGACTACGATCGCTGGCGCGATCTCCGCTCAGGATGACAACAGCAATGTGGGTGAGGGCGCCGATGCGGAGCCGGTGCGGTATAGGCCGGTGACGATTGTGAACGCGACCGCGCCCAAGCAGCTCAAGCTGCGCATCGAGGTACCGGTAGAGGACATGGCGAGGCTGGGCGAGATGGAGGAGATTCCCTCGGGCCCCGCCTCGCAGACGCCGCGCCGTGTCTCGATCTGGAACGCGATTCATCCGCGGCTGCTTGAGATTGTTCGCGAACGCAACTCGACCATTCTTTTTGTGAACGCACGCCAGACTGCCGAGCGGCTTGCCGGCGCGCTGAACGATTTGGCGGGCGAGCCGATTGCCCGCGCGCATCACGGTTCGCTGGCCGCGGCGCAACGCTCGGTGATTGAAGAGCAGCTGAAGGCCGGGCAGATCAAAGCGCTCTGCGCGACATCGACGCTGGAACTGGGCATCGATATGGGCGCGGTGGACCTCGTCGTTCAGATTGAGTCGCCGCCCTCTGTTGCGAGCGGCATGCAGCGCATTGGGCGCGCGGGGCACCACGTGGATGCGGTGAGCGAAGGCATACTGTTCCCGAAGTATCGCGCCGACCTGGTGGCTTGTGCCGCGGTCACGCGCGCCATGCGCGAGGGCCACATTGAGTCCACGCGGTTCCTGCGCAATCCGCTGGACGTGCTGGCGCAGCAGTTGGTGGCGATTGTTTCAAGTGCAGGGAACAAGGGAACAAGGGAGCAAGGGAGCAAGAAACAGAAATCCGGGAAAAGAGAACAGAGATTGCTTAATGCGCCGGAATTGTTCGAGGGGGAGAACGGCGCAGGAGAAGGTCTAAAATCCCCCAGCATTGCTGGAGCAGCCTGTGAGGAAGTTCCGGTCGATTCGCTGTTCGACCTGGTGCGGGGCGCGGCGCCGTTTGGCTCGCTTTCCCGTTCCGCTTTCGATGGCGTGCTCGATCTGCTCAGCGGCCGCTATCCTTCCGACGAATTTGGCGAGTTGCGCCCTCGGCTCACGTGGGACCGCGTGCGCAACGTGGTCACGGCTCGCGAGGGCGCCGCGCGGCTGGCAATCCTGAATGCGGGGACGATTCCCGACCGGGGACTCTACGGTGTGTTTCTTGCGTTCAGCGAAGGCAAGCCGGTGCGCGTGGGCGAGCTAGACGAAGAAATGGTTTTCGAGTCGCATCCGAATGAGACGTTCATTCTGGGCGCGTCGACGTGGCGCATTACCGATATTACGCATGATCGCGTACTGGTGACTCCTGCTCCCGGCGAGCCGGGCAAGATGCCTTTCTGGAAGGGAGATGGACCCGGACGACCACTCGAGTTTGGGCGCCGCATCGGCGCCATGGTGAGAGAACTTCGCGCACTGCCGCATGCCGCGTCGCTCACGCGTCTCGTCAACGAGCACGATCTTGATCCCGGCGCTGCGGAGAACCTGCTGCGCTTTCTTGCCGATCAGGGCGAGGCAACCGGGCAGGTGCCCGACGACCGGACCATCGTTGTTGAGAGGGTCCGCGATGAGCTGGGCGACTGGCGCGTGTGCGTGCTCACGCCTTTCGGCAGCCGCATTCACATCCCATGGGCAATGGCGGTCGCGGCCCGCATCCGCGCTGCCGGCGGGCCGGAAGTCGAAACGCTGTGGGGCGACGATGGGTTCGTCCTGCGCTTCGCTGACACCGACGAGCCGCCCGACTCCGATTGGATCCTTGTCGAGTCTGGCGAAGCCATGCAACTTGTATTGCGCCAGCTCGGCTCGACGGCGCTGTTTGCCGGACGTTTTCGCGAAGCCGCGGGCCGGGCGCTGCTTTTGCCGCGACGGCGCGCCGAACAGCGCTCTCCGTTATGGCAGCTGCGCAAGCGCTCCTACGATCTGCTCAGCGTGGCATCGCGCTATCCGCAGTTTCCCCTGCTGCTCGAAGCGTATCGCGAGTGCCTGCGGGACGTGTTCGATATGCCGGCGCTGATTGAGATCCTTCGCGAGATCGAGCAGCGCAAGGTCCGCGTGCATGTGGTGGAGACGCGCAAGCCTTCGCCCTTTGCCGCTTCCCTTCTCTTCAGCTACGTGGCCAACTTTGTGTATGAAGGCGATGCGCCGCTGGCTGAGCGCCGCGCGCAAGCCCTCACCATCGATCAGGATCAGTTGCGCGAGTTGCTGGGCGAGGCCGACTTGCGTGAGCTGCTCGATGCCGATGCGATTGCCGGGGTGGAAGAGGCCGCGCAGTGCCTAAGCGAGAATTTGCGCGCGCGTTCTGCCGACGGGATTCACGATTTGTGCCTGCGGCTCGGCGATCTTTCGCGGGAAGAATTGTCCCGCCGCATTGCGTCCGCTGGTCTTTTAGAACATATCGACCGGTTGATTCGCTCGCGACGCCTGCTTGAGCTTCGCATTGCCGGCGAAAAGCGAGTGATTGCCGCCGAAGATGCGGCGCGCTATCGCGACG
>JASHSG010000337.1 GCA_030040935.1 Acidobacteriaceae bacterium
CTCTCGGGAACTCCGAAGACAGGCCTGCCACCTCGCCTCCCCTCGGAGGCGTCAGCGAATGTTTCCCAGGCAGGTCTTCGGACTTACAGGCTCGATCCTAATCGTCTGACTTTCCAGGCGCTCTGGCCCAGTGTCGTATCGACTTTCGTACCTGCTTACCGCTGCGGGGCAGCTCCGGATTCACACCGGATTCCCTATTCACTCTCAGTTAAGAGAGACCGAGGAATAGGGCGACTATATCTTGGGCTTCGCTAGAATGCAAGCGCTACCTATTGTGAAAATCCGGCCATTTTTGGAGTGCTATTGCCGAGAAAGGTTCCCTCTGCAAGTGATTGCAGGTGGGGTCTTAACGGGCGGCCAGTTCACGACGCGCGGAGTCGTTCAGCTTCGCCTCTGTGGACCACAAGCCAGCGCTCGGCGTGGAGATATAGAAGACCTCCTCGCCATCGGGCATCGTGTTCCAGCCTTCCTTCATGACGGCGGGATCGTAGCGCTTCAGCATCTCGGCCACGTCCGCGTACTGGTAACCGACCTGTTCGATCTCTTCTCTCGACAGGTGGCCAGGAGCGCAGGTGATCGTGAATCGGCCTTCGCTCGAGCCATGAATCAGATGTGCCACGCCATGCGAAATTGCCTGCATGTCGGCTTCAGTTTTAAAGAGCGCGAGCGTTCGCGGCGTGCCTTTATAGCCGTATTTGCGGATCAACGCATCCACCTCAGGTTGCTCGCCGAACCGCTCCACGCCCGGCGCGATGATAAGCAGCTCGCCGCCGTCGGCGATGGCCATGCGCGTTCGATAAATCGCCTTGTTGGCGACCCACGTGGCGCGAAACTCGTCGGCCTGCATGACCGCGACGATTTTCTTCAGCGGTTTGTTGAACAGGGTGATGTTCTGCTCGCGTGAGAGCCGCGCCGCCTCGAGGTAGGTCTCCAGATCGTCGCCTACGAAAATGCCGCTCGTCACAAGGTGGCCATGCGTGTCCCGCTGCATCACGATCTGGAAGTACACATCGGGAAGGCGTCCGAGAAGCATCTCTTCCGCATGGTTGTAGCAGGCGCGCAGCGGCGTCACTAGGCAGCCAAGATTTTTCTCGATGCCATAAACCGCGGCCGCAATGTGCGAGGCGCAAATCGTCTCTTTGCCGCCCAGCCCGATGAAGTAGTTCTTGTTGTGATTTGCAAATCCAAGCACTTCGTGCGGCACGACGTGGCCGATATTCACGATCAGGTCCCACGGCTCGTCCATGAGCGTCGAGTTCAAGTCGACGGGAATCGGCCAATCCGCCGCGCCGCCGGTCGTCTCCTTGACGAGTGAAGCAGGGATTTCACCGATGTGCGAAACGCCGCGGCGCCAATCGTGCGCCAGGATGATCTCGTTGGGAATCGAGCCGAACATCCACCGGTTTTCCGCCGCGGTGTGCGGCACGTGCTGCCCGAGCGTAGGAATTACGCGCACGTGAGCGCTGGGTTCCCGCGCCAAAATCTCGTGGTAAATCCACTCGGTGATCTTGCCGGCGCCGGAATGAGCCCGAGTCAGGTCGGGAGGAAGCAATAAAACGCGCTTCAGACTTGTCGAGATTCGCCGCTGAGCCTCGATTACGAGCCGGCCAGCAGCTTCCGTGATCTGTTCTTGGGCAAGAGCATCAGCTTTCAAAGTAAACCAGGGCATCCGTGAGTCCTCGGAATTTGGTTCTTAAAGTCTAATCGCTGAAGGATTATGGGCTAGAGATACTTCTAGACTACTGAGTCATCGCTCAGTTGTCAGAAGGGTCTCTTCCGATTGAAGTTGTAGGTCGAGTTGATCGAGCCAACCCCGACCAAGAGGGGACTTTTCTTTTCCCGAAATCATCGACCTATTCTTGAACAGATTGACGTCTTTTGTTCCGCTGCACTATATTGAACCTACTTTCCGGCGTCCGATCCGATGGATCGGGCTTAATAGGGAATCCGGTGAGAAGCCGGAACTGCCCCGCAGCGGTAAGCAGGAACGAAAGCTCTAAGGGAAGCACTGGTTCAGCTATGAACTGGGAAGCTGGAGCGAGTAGGGAGCCTGCGAGTCCGAAGACCTGCCGAAAAGCATGCCTGGAACAGGCATGAAATGCACACGCCTCCGAGGGGAAGGCCGGGTGTCGCGGGTCTTATCACCGCTGCATTCTCTGACTTCACTTTTGGGAAACCGAAGAGGCGCCTGACCTGTCTGAGCGCTGTGTTGGCTGGTTGCAAGGCCCGCCGCTCTGACTGTCATTGCAGGCGCATTCGTGTTTTCTCAAAGGATGCTTGTGCCCGACAAGAGTTCGGTGATTGGGTACGGACTTTGTGGCACACCCCCACAAAATCCAGGAGCGAAGGATGAGTTTATTGAATGCACGAAACCTCGGTTTTCCTCGTATTGGCAAATATCGTGAATTGAAATTCGCGCTGGAGAGTTATTGGAGCGAAAAATCATCGGAAAAAGACCTTCTTGAGACCGCGCGGCAGCTACGACGAAAACACTGGCAACTTCAGCTACTTGCTGGAGTCTCTGTTCCACCATCGAACGATTTCTCTCTTTACGATCACGTTCTAGACATGGCACTCATGCTTGGAGCGATCCCATCCCGCTTTAAGAAATTCGATGAGCAATCCGGCTTGAAGTCTTACTTCGCGATGGCGCGCGGCTCAAATGACACGCCCGCCTTGGAAATGACGAAGTGGTTCGACACCAACTATCACTACGTAGTCCCCGAGTTCGAGCCAGACCAGCAATACGAATTGTCGTCTACGAAAATCCTTGATGAATATTTGGAAGCCAAGGCTCTCGGTATTGATACTCGCCCTGTCATTCTGGGTCCAGTTACATTTGTTCTTCTCGGGAAGCCGACAGATCCGCGCGTCACTCGGCCGGCAGTTCTGAAGCAGATCCTGCCTATTTATAAAGCGCTCTTGCGACGACTGTTTGAGGAAGGCGCTGATTGGATTCAGATCGACGAGCCTTATTTATGCCTCGATCTCGATTCCACATCGAAGGCGATGTACCGCGATGCCTATCAGGAATTGAGGGGCGTTGCTTCCTTGCCCAAGTTCATGCTCGCTACGTATTTTGGCGGTCTGGGCAACAACCTGGACCTGGCACTGTCACTGGGTGCGGCTGGAATCCATCTTGATCTTGTTCGCGCTCCAGAACAGCTCATCGCATTATTTGAGAAGTGTCCGTCTGATCTCAGGGTCTCACTTGGTTTAGTCGACGGTCGAAACGTTTGGCGGACTGATCTTAAGAAGGCACTGAATCTCGTGAGGTTCGCGCTCGATTCGCTGGGACCGGACCGGGTCGATATTGCACCCTCCTGCTCGCTCCTCCACTCTCCCTTTGACCTGAGCGCGGAAACAAACCTCGATGCCGAAGTGTGGGGCTGGATGGCCTTTGCCATACAAAAACTCGAGGAGGTCGCGACCCTATCCAGGGTAATCAGTGGAGAAGGCGATTATCAGCAGAAGCTTGCGGAAAATGCGCGAAGTCTCGAATCCCGCCGCACTTCCAAGCGAATCGATCAAGCAGATGTCAAAGGCAGAATTGCTGCAATTGACGATTCAATGTTACGCCGAAAGAGTGCCTATCCCGAGCGTCATCGCAAGCAGGTCGAGTCCCTGACTCTTCCGAAATTCCCGACAACCACTATCGGTTCGTTTCCGCAAACGCAAGAAGTACGCAAAACGCGGTCCGCTCATCGCGCTGGGAAAATCCATCCAAAGGTCTATGAAGGATTTCTTAAAGAAGAAATCAAACGCTGCGTGCGATTTCAAGAAGAAATCGGCCTCGATGTGCTCGTGCATGGAGAATTCGAGCGCAATGACATGGTCGAATACTTTGGCGAACAACTTGAAGGATTCGTATTCAGTGAGAATGGGTGGGTTCAGAGCTATGGCTCGCGATGCGTGAAGCCTCCAATTATTTACGGTGATATATCACGCCCAAAGCCGATGACAGTTTACTGGGTTCAATATGCACAGTCGCAAACCAAAAAGCCAGTCAAAGGAATGCTTACCGGGCCGGTTACCATCCTCCAGTGGTCTTTTGTCCGCGACGATCAACTAAGATCGGAGACCTGCCGTCAAATTGCCCTGGCGATCCGAGATGAAGTCGCCGATCTCGAGGCGGCGGGAATCAAGATCATCCAAATTGACGAGCCCGCAATTCGCGAAGGGCTTCCGCTTCGGCGTGCTGATTGGCCGCAATACCTCGAGTGGAGCGTTAACGCGTTTCGACTTGCATCCTCCGGCGTTCAAGACCACACACAGATTCACACGCACATGTGCTACTCGGAGTTTAACGACATCATCGATTCGATCGTCTCCATGGATGCAGACGTGATCTCGATCGAGTGCTCACGCTCGCGGATGGAGCTGCTCGATGCCTTTCGCCGAGTGCGTTATCCGAACGAAATCGGCCCCGGTGTGTACGACATTCACTCACCGCGCGTCCCGCAAGATGGAGAAATGGCCAATCTTCTGCACCAAGCGCTGGAAGTTTTGACGCCCGAGCAACTCTGGGTCAATCCCGATTGTGGGCTCAAGACGAGAGGTTGGCCGGAAGTAAGGCAGGCGTTAACGAAGATGGTTAATACAGCCAAGGAATTGCGCGAGTCCGCGGTGTGAATCGGCTCCAACACTCTTCGTTAACTTATTTTGCTCTTCTCAATGGAGCATGAAGGTATGACGCATTGGCATCGGGCTCCAAAATCCATCCACGTCGACCGTCTCCTCTTTAATGAGAAACGGAAGTTCATCATCGATCGCGTCTCCGTTGCCGATATTTTGGAAGAATTTCCTTGCGCACCGTCCGCGACAGATCAGGTTTTTCCCGACCAATATCTAGCGCGCGGCGAAGTCGTTGCACGCTGTCAACAGCAACGCCGAATTCTTGTTACTGCGGACTCGGAATATGCCTCCCTACTTTTCTCTGAAGACAGGGCTCCATGGGGCGTGCTGCTTTTGCCTGTATCAGTCAACGGACAATTAGGAGCGATAAAACGGCTGTCCTCTGGCTATCTCGTTTTCAGCGCGTGGGAGACCAAGATGGCATTCACGGAGTTCGTTAAGCGAAATAGAATGCTCGTCGATTTGCGCGGCGAGCAACCCAGCTTCAACGTCTACTGTAGATGCAGATGGAAATAAAGATCCCTACGCGGTCGTACGTTAGCATCCAACCCCAAACCACAAAATAGGCGAAGATTTCCATATCTGCCGTCTATTGCCTGTCTGGCGCCGCACGAATTCATGGAGCCATAAGCCGGGAGGGTACGGCGCCGGCGAAGGAGCCAATCCGCTCGTTGGGCTGTCGCAAGGGCAGATCTTCCGTCGCAAACTCAAGCCGCGGCACTCAGGCGCGTTAGACATTAACTGTGACCCGCATGAAAGTGGCTGGGATGAAGGTACCCGCATCTTTGCTCTGGTTCTGCGAGTTCGCCAGCGCCACCAACTGGTCGTGGAGGTCCTTCTCTTTGCCGTTTGTCCGCGCGCCGTCAACCGCGTTCATCGTCGGTCCGTAGTACGCCTCGAAGAGCTCGATGAACTCGCTTGGACTCTTCCGGGAGTGAATAAAGAGAAACGTATCCTTGACCATCGAGAGGTTCTCACTTGGCACACCCGCCTGCCCAAAGCGCTCGACGATGCTACTCGTCACTCCCCACATCATCGGGCTAATAAATCCCTCGGGCGGCGGTGGCGTGAACGCGGAGCTGATCTTAAGTAGCTGCGATACAAATGTGGAGTCGCCAGGAATCCAATTGCCCATGACAATGCGGCCTCCGGGCCTCGTCACACGGACCATCTCTTTGGCAACATCGAACGGCTTGGGAGCGAACATCGCGCCGAACATCGAAACAGTTAGATCAAACGAGCCGTCTCCGACGCCTTCCAGATTGCATGCGTCACCTTCTTGAAACTTCAGGTTCTTTAGGCCTTCTCCAGCGACTCTCTTGTTCCCAGCCTCCACCAGATTGCGTGCGATGTCGATCCCAGTCACGCGAGCACCAGCTCTGGCCATCGGAATCGCCGTTGTACCGTCCCCGCATCCTAGATCAAGCACTTCCAGCTCGGGCGTGATCTCAAGGGAGCCAACCACGGCTTCTCCCGACTCCCGCATGAACGCGGCAATCTGGGTAAAGTCGCCCTTTTCCCATAACGCCTGATTCGAATTCATATCTTCTCCTTAACACGACGACTTTGAATTGCGGCAGCTGTTCTGCTTGTCGGTTCAACTCTCCGGGGCTGTGGCGAAAAAATCCTATCACGGCGGGCGGCTCGCTGTTGAGGCGTGATTCCGCTGTTTTGCGCCTAGAACTCGGGTTCTGGCTCACAGACGAATTGCGGTAAGGTACCTGTGGGTTTCCCGCAAGTCGAATCAGCCAGGACTTTTCACAAAACAACCAATATTCAACAGTCAACAGAGGAGAAGGCAGCTCGGAACTGGCAGTCCGGTTTTCCTTAATGACCAAGTCCGGCCGAAGTCATCTGAACCGTAGAGATTGCCGCCTTTGTCAGCGATGGCGATGGACGAACCACGTGTGGCGATACAAGCGGTGTCGACCATGCCATCAGTCCAAGCGGGCATCCCGCCATTCACCATTTCGACAGACCCATTGGGTCGAAGGGATCTCCGATAGATTCGTCCCGGAGCCGCAAAGGGATCGTTGGACGCCGAAAAGAGGATGTCGTCTCCCGAAATTGCAACTGCGTAACAATGGGCATCGTGAAGACCCTCGCTCTCGATCGTCCAGGTTATCCCCGCATCTCGACTTATACAAAGGCCAACGGAGGCGGCGGCGACGACGATAGCGGGATCTGAGCAAGCTGCGCATACCTCATGGACGTCGCTGTGAATATCGATTGTCGGTTGCCAGCTTCTTCCGCCATCGACGGAGCGCGGAATTCCTCCAACATGAACATTGGCGAAGAGAATCATTCCGTCCGAATTGGCTGCGAGCGAGCGGACACCTAGTGGCGGTCCAACACGCTGCCCGTTGATTATGGCTGAGCCGGCAAACCAAGCATCGCGACCTGGAACATGATTGAAAGAGTCGATCGGCTCAAGCTCGTCGGCTCCATTGCTCAAGCGCAGCATGCGCGCATCATCAGTTCCCACATAGATTAGGCTTCCCACGGCGATGCAGCACGAAAGCTCGAAGTCGCTCCTGACGAGGGTCGTCCATTCCCCGTCTGGTGCTCGTCTCATAAGCGAATGGCTGCCGCTAATTGCAAGCGCGCCGCCCTGTCCGTCTGGCGCCAGCCCCCTCACCGATACCTTTGAGAATTCGTGAGTTTGCGTATCACCGCTAAATGCGAACAGCCCATCACTCCATGTTGCAAAGAGGATCGTTAGGTTTTTCATTTTCTCTTTCACTCAATCGATTGTCCAGTCACGTTATTCTTGCGGGCGCACGACTAGCGGCTGGGTGTGACAACAAGAGATTTTCGCAGAAGTGGTTTGCATCGACAAGTCAATCCACTGCCGCAACGGCAGAGGCCGTTCGATTCGTTTTCCGACATTTGCAGCTCCGTAGCAACAATCCCTACCGCTTCATGCGACGGAGGATTCTGCTCGCAATCGAATCTAGTGACCCGCCCCGGAAACTTGTGCCGTCGGAGGCTGGAAATTTCGGCATATGTCTGCAAATTTATCTGCATGTGTGCTGAAGTAGCAGGGGCGATCCGAGACCGTTCTGAGAGTGCAGTCGCCAATTCGGACGAAGTTCGATCGTCTGGGAAACTGCCGGTCAGGCGCTAATCCTGTACCTCGCCAAATCTCCATCCGTAGGATTTGTAGGTTGCCCTTAACGGTTAAGACTCTCGGACGGAGATTGGTTTTGGGTCTCGCAACCTGCGGGTATATCTCTTTGACAATAATAGGTTTATCTACGGATCGAGTTATGGCGAGTCACAGCGCTTGCGATTGTGGCCATCATGTTTACTGCGACCGGCTGCGGCGCCTCGATGAAGACAGATCCGGGAACGGCTTTAGGAACATATATGGTCGTTGTTACCGGCACGGCGGGTAACGGATCTTCCGCTTACCAGACCAGCGTCAACGTTCCCATCACGGTTCAGTAGGAGCTGATGTAGTGCGGTAAAGTCTGAGTGAGCGTTTGTGCGCAGACATCGAGAGGATCCCCGCACAGATCGCAAAGTCCAAAACCTTCTGAACCATTGCAAAGCATTATCACGGTTCAATCGAGCCGGATCGGATGCCACCCACAATAATCGGCGTCGTTTAAGTCATTCAGAAGGACTTCCCACCGAAAGAGCCGATTCGAGGACGCGCGAAAAGTCTCTAAAGGTCATCGGGTCTTAGGTTTTCAACTCGATACAGTCTTTTTCCGAGAGCAC
>JASHSG010000338.1 GCA_030040935.1 Acidobacteriaceae bacterium
CGAGATCGCCGGTCCCGTTGACGCGGCGACGAAGACTCTGAACGAGGAAGGAGCGGATTGGCGCAGGTATTCAACGTATCTGGCCTCCCGCCCCGATGCTGCCGAGGTTGATGCTGTCGCGCTGCTTATCCGGCTCGCCGAGGAATTTCGCACGCCGATCCACATCGTTCATCTGTCCAGCGCGAAGGCTCTGCCGCTGGTGGCTGCGGCGCGCGATCGCGGCGTGCCCCTGACGGCGGAAACCTGCACTCACTATCTTTGGTTCGCCAGCGAAGAGATTTCAGACGGCGCAGCGGAGTCGAAATGCGCGCCCCCTATTCGCGACGCCCTCAACCGTGAGGCATTATGGAAAGCCCTCGAATCTGGCCTTATCCAAATGGCCGTGACCGACCACTCCCCTTGCCCGCCGGCCATGAAATCCCGAAAGGAGGGACGCTGGGATCTTGCGTGGGGAGGAATCTCCAGCCTCGGCCTGGCGCTGCCTGCGATGTGGACTGCGATGTGCCGGCGCGGATTAAAGCTGGAACGAGTGGGGGAATGGATGGCTGCGGCTCCGGCACGGCTGGCGGGCCTCGTCGGACGCAAAGGGGCGATCGCTCGCGGCGCTGACGCGGACTTTGTTGTCTTCGATCCCGAGGCGGAGTGGACCGTAGCTCCTGAAGATCTGCACTTTCGCCATAAGTTATCGCCCTACCTTGGCGCCAGATTTCGCGGGCGCGTGGTTGAAACCTGGCTGCGCGGCGAATCTGTCTATCGCCGCGATGGGCACGCGGGGAATTTTGCCGGCGCGGCAAGAGGCAGAGAGCTGGTGCGCTCATGAGGGACCGTGCGCAGCGGGCGATCTCGGAATGCAAGAGAATCGCGCAGATGAGCGAGGAGCCGGGTCGCATCACGCGTCGTTTCCTAACGCCACCCGTGCGCGAAGTTCATGCTCATTTGCGCGCCCGGATGGAGTCTTTCGGCATGACGGTCAAGACCGACGCAGCGGGAAATCTGCGCGGGCTATGGAAGCCGCCGGACGCCGAGACCAAACGATTGATTCTCGGTTCGCATATCGACAGCGTGCCCAACGCAGGCGCATACGACGGTGTGCTGGGCGTGGCACTCGCGCTGGAATGGGTGGATCTGGCGCGGGAAGTTAAACTTCCGCTGGCCATCGAAGTCATCGCGTTCTCTGAAGAGGAGGGCGTGCGGTTCGGCGTTCCGTTTATCGGCAGCCGCGCAGTGGCCGGGCGCATGGATCCCGCCTTGCTGCTCCTCAAGGACGCGGGCGGCGTGACACTGGGCGATGCCATTCGCGATTTCCGGCTCGACCCCTCCCGGCTCGATGACGCGGCGCTCGACGCCGATGTGCTCGGCTTCGTCGAAATGCACATTGAGCAGGGTCCGGTGCTGGAGTCCGAGGGACTTTCCGTGGCTGCGGTGGAAGCGATTGTTGGCCAATCGCGCCTCACGCTCGAGTTCACCGGCCGGGCCAATCATGCCGGCACCACCCCCATGCGCCTGCGCCACGATGCACTGGCGGGCGCCGCGGAATGGATCTCCTCGGTCGAGTCCATGGCCCGCAAAGCGGACGGATTGATTGCCACAGCGGGGAGAATCGATGTTCAACCGAACGCCGCCAACGTGATCGCCGGGGTTGCACGGGTTAGCCTCGATGTTCGCCACGCTGACGATCTGACGCGCAAGACCGCGGTGGAGTCGCTTCTTGCTGAAGCGCGGGCCATCGCAGGGAAACGCGGACTGGCCCTCGAAAGGACGCAGCAAATGGATCAGCCTGCCGTTCCCATGGATGAACGGCTGACGGCTTTCCTCGTTGAGGCGATGGCAGCGTCGGGCCTCAAGGAAAAACGCATGATCAGCGGCGCCGGACACGACGCGATGGTGGTCGCCTCCCGAGTGCCAGCCGCGATGCTGTTTCTGCGAAGCCCGGGCGGCATCAGCCACCATCCTGACGAGACGGTTCGGGAAGAAGATGTTGAGGCAGCGCTCCATGTTGGCGGCAAGTTTCTGGAGCGCGTGGTCACAGCGGTCGGATAGAATCGAACATCGGAATTTTGCCGGGGTTTTCCCCCTTCCCGGATCGAGGTCGCACGTGCATCATCTCGGATCAACGCGCAGCAGCCGGAAGTCTGACCATCTGCTGCAGACCCCGGACACATTCATCCGCTCGCCGCTTCCCGGCGCCGAGGGCGTGGAGTTCGTTATCCACGCCGCGCCGCAATTGGGCGCACGTTTCACGCAAATGACGGCCGAATTTGTTGCAGGCGGCGCGCTCGGCCCGGCGCAGGCGCAGCGGTTTCTTTACGTTTTCGACGGCAAGCTCGAACTCAGGGTGGACGCCAAGAGGCACATTCTCAAGCCCGGAGGGTTCGCCTATCTGCCGCAAGGAACGCCACACACGGTGCGCGCAACCGGAATTGCCCGGGCAGCGCTGATTGAAAAGCCCTACGAGCAAAAGGCCGGAGCGGCCCCTCCGAAGATCGTGATCGGCGACGAACCCGCGGTGAAGGCTACACCCGTCATGGACGACGATGCGCTGCGAGTCCGTGCGTTGATGCCGGACGGCCCCTCCTACGACTTTGCCGTGAATACCATGACCTACGATCCCGGAGCATCGCTTCCCATGGTAGAGATTCATGTGATGGAACATGGTCTGCTGATGCTCGAGGGCGGCGGGATCTATCGACTCGGCGACTCCTGGTATCCAGTCTACGCGGGGGACTTCATCTGGATGCAGGCTTACTGTCCGCAGTGGTTTGGCGCGCTCGGCAAGCGGCCAGCGAGGTATCTCCTCTATAAGGACTGGCGCCGCCATCCGCTGGGAGAAGAAAGCGCATGACGACGGCGCGCCCGGAACTTAAGATCGACGGTTTGATCGCCGAGCTGCTGGCTCTGGGACAAATATCCGAGGCGGAGCCACCGGTGGTGACGCGCGTGGTGTTCGGCGAGGCCGACTTGCGCGCGCGGGCTTTTGTGAAGAGCCTTTGCGAGGCTTCCGGACTGAAAGTGCGCGAAGACGCAGTGGGCAATACCTTTGCGCGCTGGGAAGGAAGCGAGCCCGCGCTGGCGCCCATCGGGACAGGCTCGCATATCGACGCTATTCCCAACGCCGGCCTCTACGACGGCTGCGTGGGAGTGCTGGGCGGTCTTGAAGCCATTCGCGTTCTCGGAAAGCTTGGTTTTAAGCCGCGGCGTTCCATTGAACTTGTCATTTTCACCGCGGAGGAACCGACGCGCTTCGGAATTGGCTGTCTGGGAAGCCGAATGATGGCCGGCTTACTCACACCCGAGCAGGCGCTCGCGCTCCGCGACAAGGAAGGCCGTGGGCTGGAGGGTTGGCGCGCGCAAGCCGGGTTCAAGGGGCCACTCAACTCCGTAGCCGCCTCGCGCGGGCGATTTCATCAATTCGTAGAATTGCACATTGAGCAGGGCCCGTTGCTTGAGCAGGAAGGAACCGACGTGGGGCTGGTCACGCACATTGCCGCGCCCGCCAGTCAACGCATCACCATTGAAGGCGAGGGCGGGCACGCGGGCGGCAAGCTGATGCCGGGCCGCAAGGACGCGTTGACTGCGGCTGCGGAGCTGATTCTCGCAGTGGAATCGGCCGCCAAATCCACGGGCGCTGTCGACACGGTCGGCACGGTCGGCATCTGCGATGTTTTTCCCGGCGCGGTGAACAGCGTTCCTTCGCGCGTGCTCATTACCACGGATGTGCGCGATATCGATGGCGCGCGGCGCGACGGAGTGCTGGCCTCGCTGGCCAGCGCATACGACGAAATCAGCGCGCGGCGCGGTGTGAAGATTACCACGGAACTGGTAAACGCCGATCCGCCTGCAACCTGCGATCCTGCGATTGTCTCGGCGCTCGAACGATCGGCGATTGCGGCTGGTAAAACATACAGGAAAATGGTGGCGCGCGCGTACCACGATTCTTCGTTCGTCGCTTTCATTGCGCCCGTGGCCATGCTTTTTATTCCCTGCCGCGGGGGAGTGAGCCACCGGCCCGATGAGTACGCTTCGCCAGAATGGATCGGCGGCGGAGTACACGTGCTGTCGCGCACTCTGGCTGAGCTCGCATCGTAGCTGCCCGCAATTTCAAAAGGACGGCGCGCCGTTGTATGCTATCCCTCAACCTGTTGGGCAGCAACGGCTTCAGCAACCATGAGCACGCCCGCGACAACCCGCATCGTTGGCGCCCCCGTTCCCCGAAAGGAAGGCGTGGACAAGCTGGTCGGTCGCGCATGCTACGTCGACGACATGATCCGCGAAGACATGTGGTACGGGGCCACGGTTCGCAGCACCATTCCACGCGGTATCATTCGCTCCATTGCCTTCGACCGGCGCGTCAATTGGAACGAGTTTGCCGTCGTCACGGCAAAAGACGTTCCCGGTGAGAATCACATCCAACTGATCATCGCCGACCAGCCATGTCTTGCCGACGGCAAGGTAAATCACTGCGAAGAACCCATTGTTCTGCTCGCGCATCCCGATAAGCACAAAGTGCGCGAAGCCGTGAATGCCGTGAAGATTGAGTATGATCCGCTGCCGCCGGTCTTCAGCATCGAAGAGAGCGAACGGCAGGACGTGATTGTCTGGGGCGGCGATAACCTGCTCAAAAGTTTCCTGCTCGAGAAGGGCGATGTCGATTCGGCGTGGGCGCGAGCAGCGCACATCGTCGAAGGCGAATATCGCACGGGCGCGCAAGAACATCTCTACATCGAAAACAACGGCATCATTGCGGAATACAACGCCAAGACCGGTGTGACAGTCTGGGGTTCGTTGCAATGCCCTTACTATGTCTTCAAATCGTTGAA
>JASHSG010000037.1 GCA_030040935.1 Acidobacteriaceae bacterium
CCTTCTCTGGTCGCTCGATGACGCCCTGCGTTACGTTCCCATGGGCGCGCTCTACGACGGCACGCATTACATGGTCGAGCGCTTCCACAATGTGCTCTTCACGCCTGAAAGCTACGGCCACATGACCGATTCCCCGCTCCAGGCCGCAACTCCGCCCGATGCGCTGGCCATGGGCCTGTCGAAAAGCTACAACGGACTCCCCGCGCTTCCCGGCGTGATTCCCGAGCTCGATTCCGTGGTCCACGATCCTTCCGACCCCGCATCCCACGGTCCCATGCAAGGCAAGCTCTTGCCCAACGAGCAATTCACGCTGGCAAATCTCAAATCAGCCCTCGGCTCCGGCAGCAGTGTCTCCGTCGTGCACATCGCCAGCCACTTTGTCCTCATTGCCGGCAGCGGCGACGAACCTTTCCTCATGATGGGCGGCGATGCGACCGGCGATCCCAGCGGCTTCGAGTGGAACCTCTCCGACATGGAAAACTCCACTGTCGCTTTTCACGGCACGCGCCTGCTCACGCTTTCAGCGTGCAGCACGGCCAAGGATTACAAATCGCGCAATGGCCTTGAAATGGATTCCCTCGGCATGATCGCTCAGCAAAAGGACGCAGAAGCGGTTCTGGCGACGCTTTGGGACGTGAACGATCTCTCGACCAGCCACCTGATGAGCGATTTTTACGATCGCTGGGTTAAGAGTCCGGCCGATGGGAAAGCCGAGGCGTTACGCCAGGCCCAACTGGCCTTTATCCACGGGGGCGGCGCCGTGCCCGGCGGCGGCACTGGACGTGGATTTGAAACCGAAGACCAGTCGTCCACACCGAGCACCCTCGGCTACGCGCATCCATATTATTGGGCGCCCTTCGTCCTCATCGGCAACTACCAATAGCGCCAGGCTCCATAACTCCGCTACCCCGCTAACTCCGCAGTTCCCCTACCCCAGCAGCTTCTTCGCCAATCTGATGTACAAATCCACCGCGTCGAGCAACTCCTTCTTCGCCAGCTTCTCGTGCGGCGTGTGCGCCACATGGATGCTGCCCGGACCGAGCAGCAGCGGCTCGCCCCAGTTGCTCAACTGCGGAATGTCCGTTGTGAACTTCGCCACCATCGTCTCGAAGCCCTCCGGCGCCCTCAGCCGCGCAAACGGAATCTCGAGTGTGAAGTCAACCTCCGCCAGCCCTTTCGCCGCTTCCAGCAATGCGGCCTTCACCGGCGCCGAATCGCCCACCAGCCGCACCAGCACCTGCGCCTCTGCTTTGTCCGCAATCACGTTCGGCGCATGTCCGCCGTGGATCTGCCCGATGTTCAGTGTGCTCGGCCCCACGTCCTCCGTCACCGGCAGTTCGATCCTCAAGAGCTTCGCCATCACCTCAACCAGCTTGTGAACCGCGCTCTCGCCGAGCTCCGGGTAGGCCGAGTGCGCCATCGTGCCGGTCGACCGAAACACCACGCGCAAAGCCCCTTTCGACGCCAGCGCCACGCGATTATCCGTCGGCTCGCCGTTGATCAAGAAACGGCTCCCTTTCGGATTCAAGTTTGCGGCCTTCGCTCCCGCCGAGTCGCGCTCTTCGCCGGATACGAACAAAACGCCAATCCGAAAACCCGCCGCGCGCAGCGCCTCCGCCGCAGCTAACTGCGCTGCAATAATCCCCTTTGCGTCTGAAACTCCGCGGCCGTGCATGAACTCGGCATCTTCACTGAATGGTATGTAGGGCGGAACTGTGTCCATGTGCGTCGAAAAAACCAGATCCGGCGTCTCGCCTGCCCGGCCTCCATAGACGTTCCAGCGCGGTCCGGCGGCTCCGCTCTCCATTGGCTGCGCAACTGGACTTTTTTCCACTTCCCATCCCCGCCCGGCCAAAAAACCCGCCAGAAAATCGCCCACCGCCCCTTCGTGGTAAGTCGTTGACTCAATCTCGCATAACTGGCGCGTCAGCCCGAAAGGATCAAACGGAAGTGCCTCTAAACGATCGTTCATAATGCTGCCAGAATACCGTAGAACCGGCGTTATCAATACGTTTCCGGCATCGGCACGCGATCTGAACCTACTGGAAACGCTTCCCCGCACGGCGTAAAATCAAGGGTGAAATGATTTCGGCATTGTTCGTTCAGCCTCATTCTCACTCAGATCATTCATTTCTTCCCTCGGATTCTGTTCGTCTCCGCCACGCCCTCTCAACCTGTTGCACGGAGCTCCGGCCATGACCCCGGTCAGCGATGCAGCCCTCGAGGTCATGCACTCCACGGCAACCGGCATCTTCACCGGTGCGCTCAAGGCATGCGACATTGCCTCCGCATTCGACCGCCGCCTGCGCTTTGACGGCCACAGGCTCGACCGCCTTATGCCCGACGGCAGCGGACCTTCCGCCATCGATCTCTCCGCATTCAAGCGCATCTTTGTCATCGCCATTGGCAAGGCCGCCGGACCGATGCTCCAGATCCTGCTGGACCGAATGAAGCGCCGCAAAGGACTGCGCGGAGTCTGTTGTACAAACCAGCCGCCCACAGCGCGCAACTGGCGCTTCCGCTACTTTGAAGGTGGCCATCCCGTTCCCAATGAGGACTCCTTTGCGGCCGCACGCGCAACGCTCGCTCTCCTTCGCAAATCCCGCAAAGACACGCTCATCTTCTTCCTCATCTCCGGCGGCGGCTCGGCCATCTTCGATCTTCCTCTCGATCCGCAGATCACCCTCGAAGATACAGTCGCTTTTCACCAGCTGCTTCTGGCGTCGGGCGCGCCCATTCACGAAGTCAACACGCTGCGCAAGCACTTCTCCGCGGTCAAAGGTGGGCGCCTCGCCATGGCTGCTCCTGAGGCGCTTAAGATCAGCCTGCTGCTGCCTGACGTACCGCTGCGTTCCCTCGATGCGCTTTCTTCCGGACCCAGCACGCCCGATCACTCGACCGTCGCCGAGGTGCGCGAGCTACTCGTGAAGTACCAGCTCGCACCCAAGCTGCCCGCTTCAATTCGTGGCTTCTTTGAGCGCGAAGATCTGCCCGAATCCCCCGGTAACAAAGGCTGGCGCCAGGCGTTGCTGCCCAAATTCCCCTGGGCCGACGCTACGCGCCCGCGCCGCATGACTTCCGCAGATAGCATGAAGGGTGAGGACCCCGCCTTCCGCGATTCGGTCTACGAAATTCTCCTTTCCAGCCACGACTTGGTCGAGAGCGCGCGCTTGCTCGCCCGGGAAGCGGGTTATCATGTCGTGGTCGACAATAGCTGCGACGATTGGGGCTACAGCGAGGCGGCTCACTATCTCCTGGAGCGCTTTCACACATTCCGCGCTAAACATAGCCGTTTCTGCCTCATCTCCGTTGGCGAGGTCACCGTCACCCTCACGAGCACGCCGGGAGCAGGTGGCCGCAATCAGCAGTTTGCCCTGGCCTGCGCTCTTGAGCTCG
>JASHSG010000339.1 GCA_030040935.1 Acidobacteriaceae bacterium
GTAACGCGACATGCCGTTGGTGATCCACGCGTCGTCGAATGTCTTGGGACTGATCTCCAATCCCCACCACTGGTGCGCAATCGTGTTGGCGAGGAGGCGGATGCCCGATTTGTCAGCGATGCGGGCTCCCATCACGGCTGCCAACTCCGGAGCGTAGGCTGCAGGCAAGGTGTCGTCTGGAAGCTCGACAATGTTTATGCGGGGCGTAGGTGGCAGGCCGAAGGCGTCCGTGAAAAAGTTGTATTCGCTGGTGGCCGTCTGCGCCACCTGGTTGGCCGAGGCCTGATGGGTGATGGTGACGAAAACCTTGACATTGCCGGCACCCACTGAAACGGCGGGCAGATAGCGGCCTGCAATCACGGTGCCTGGAAACCCCGGTTTGGTCCAATCGAAGTCGTATTCGTCGCCCGGCTTACCCCCGGAGAGGGTCACGGGCTTTGACGCACCCATGGAACCGCTCGAAAAGACGCGCATGCCCTGGGGCACGCGGATGTGCATTTCAGCCGTAAAGCGGTCGGTCATGAACCCGGTCATGGGAAACCAGCGCGCCGGGTACAAAAGATAGCTGATGGGCTCCTGAATGGCTGCCAGCTTGAGACCCTCCACCGGCCCGTCCTCGTTACCGGTGATAATGCCGTCATAAACAAAGGTCCAGTGGACGGTCTGGCCGTCAGCGAAAGGCTTGTCTGTAGTGACTCGGATGGAGCCGTCGGCGGTGCGTTCGCCGTCGAGGAGCTTGCCGTCGTCGTCGGTAATCTTGGAGACTTTGAGCGCGGGGTGGAACCCGAAGGTGACCACGTCGAGGTTCGATGGCGCGGTAAAACTCACCTGCGCCGTGGCAGACAGGTGGTGAGTTGTGGTATCGAGCTCGGCGTCAATCACGTAGCCCGTGATGTCAAGTGCCGGGCGACCGATCTGAGCAGGGACTGGACGCGGGGCAATTGCGGCCAAGGCCACCGCCAGCAGGGCGGGCGTGAGCCAACCGATGAGGCGGCTGCGCCAAAAATGCAAGTCATTCGGAAATGTCTTCATTCGATCGCTCATTATCTTGCTGCTCTTCGCGGAATCATTGGATCCTGGTAAATCTGCGGCCGGCCTCAGGGCATGACCGCATGGGCGGGCGCCGGCGCCGGAGAAGCTGCTTCGACCTCATGGACTACGATAGCGGCAACCCGTTCGATGGCGGTTTGACCCGACTGATGGACTGTGTCACCCCGAAGCGCCTCGCGAACAGCTCCGAGTTCCATTCTCATGGACTCCCGAGCGGGGCTGTCGGGTAGCAGAGGACCGAGGTGTTGGACGATATTTGCGGCCGTGAAGTCGCACTGAATGAGCTCTGGAACCACGCGTTTTTGGGCGATGAGGTTTACCATGGCCACGTGAGGGACTTTCACCATCCGCCTGGCCAAAGAATACGTGAGCGCGGAAACGCGATAAACGACGACAAAGGGATTACCGATAAGTGCGGCCTCAACCGTAGCTGTGCCGCTCGCGACGATTGAAGCGCGGGCGTGGAAAAGGGCAGCACGAGCGCCATGAACGAAGGTGATGCCGGGCAACTTGCCATGACCTCTGATGGCGGTGCATTGTCGCAGAATTGCCTGGATCTGCGGCCCGGTGAGGGTGGACGCGAGGGGAAGGACGAATTCGTATCGATCGCCGAGGAGCGCTGCGGCTTCAATCAGTCCTGGGAGGTTCTTAAGGATCTCGGAAAGGCGGCTGCCTGGGAGCAGGCCGATCCATGTGCGCGCGGGATCGAGGCCGTTTTCGGCGGCAAATTGCTCGCGGGTGATGGAGGGCTGAGGCAGGTCGGCGAGGGGATGGCCAACAAACTCGGCATTGACGCCGCGCTCGCGATAGTAGTGCTCCTCAAAGGGGAAGATCACCAGCATGCGGCGAACGAATTCACGGACAAGGCGGATGCGGTGCTGCTTCCATGCCCAGAGTTGCGGGCTCACGAAGTAGATAACCGGGACGCCGAGGCGATACAACTCACGGGCGAGGCGCAGATGGATTTCAGGGAAGTCAATGAGGATGGCAACAGTGGGCGGGTGTGCGCGGATAACCTTTTTGAGTTTGCGGAACTCCCGGTAGATGCGGGGCAGGTGGAGCACCACTTCTGTAAGGCCCATCACCGCCATGTCCTCAGCGCGGACGATGCGGCGAACGCCCGCCGCTTCCATGCGGGGGCCGCCCATGCCGAGGATTTCGGCGGAGGCGATGCGCCGGCGCAGCTCCGCGGCAAGCGACGCGCCGTAGTGCTCGCCACTGGCTTCGCCTGCCGAGATGAAGATGGACGGGGCCATGGTGAAGTGTGCCGAAGGCGTTCCTGCCCCATGATAGCGGCCTGAAGCGCGTGCCGGAGGAACAGCCGGGAACGGGCGGGGACGGGAAATCGTGTGACTTCCGAGGTACACCGCTGGCTCCGATTGTTCATGACACACCGTATTTTGAGGGGTAGAGTGGCTGCATGATCTCGCTCGAGAGCGAAATTCTTCGCGCTTTCGAAGAGGGCGAATTCTACCCTGTCTTCCAGCCTCTGGTAGAACTGCGAACCGGCCGCCTTGTGGGCTTTGAGGCGCTATCGCGCTGGCAGCACAAGAAGCTGGGCGACATCCGGCCGGAAGAGTTCATTCCCATCCTCGAAAAAAACAACCTGATGGGCCGTTTGACGGGCATGATCCTCAACAGCGCGTTCGCCT
>JASHSG010000340.1 GCA_030040935.1 Acidobacteriaceae bacterium
GCGACGCAAAGGAGGAAGAGATCGTTGTTCCATCCTGGAATCGGCGACGTGTCTGAAGGAAGGGATTTGAAATCGGCGCAGTCGCCGACACAGTTATGGATTGTCGTTGACTTGCCGCAAACGGCGGGCGGCGCATATTGTCTGAGGCGAAGGCGCGTCGCTTCCGAAACGCAGGCGATGTAATCGGCCGCACGGAGGCATTGGCGAAGAACCGCCCGATTAAGGAAGAACTTCGGAAAGCCGAAATTCATGGGGATCTCGTAGGGATACAGATCGTGGAGCGTAACGATGGTGGGACAATTGAAAACTCGCGAGTTCAGCGGCATGGGGTAGGTGAAGTGCACGACATCGGCTCGCAACTGCCTGGCCATCTGCGGCAGCCGCCGCCAGTACCAGAGATTTCTGCTCAACGAATTGCGGCTCATGCCGGCAATGTGCATGCGGAGGCGTGGATCGCGAGGAAGTCCAGCAGATTGGGCAAGATCGCGTTGCCAGGGAGCTACAACAAAATGCAACTCGGAGATTTCAGGCAACAGCATCAGACACCGGATCACGTTGAGCGCGTGGCGCTGCACTCCGGAGATGTTTTCAGCGTGTGACGCCGCCGCGATGAGAACCTTCATGGATTTGATGTCTCCTGCGCTTCGATGGAGATGGTCAAAGGTGAAACTCGACGGGCTCCGGGCCTTTCAGATTTGAGTCTCTGCATAAGCGGCAAATACACGGCCAGCGCGACTGCTCCATACAAAAGACGCGAAAGCGCCAACCCCTGAAGACCATGGTGGCGCAGCATCCAGACCATAAGAAGCAGCATCGCGGAACGGCCACCTAGGGTAATAAACGCAACCGACCGAAAGTCGCCCAGCGCCTGCAACGCGTAGGTTCCCGTGACGCTGATTCCCATGAGCGCCGCGCCAACCACAATCGGGGCAAGAATGCTTTTCGCGTTTCCCGCGACCTCAGTGCCGGCCCAGATCCGAATGAGGCGATCGCCAAGAAGGAGCAACAGCGCCGAACCGGAAACAACGATGAATAGATTGCAGCCGAAAGCCTTCCATAGAGAGCGCTTGATTCCTACGCGGGGAGCGGCGCCGGCGCGACTGGAAAGATAAGGAAAGATAAAGTTAAGGCCAGAAGCAGAGAGGCCATAGATGGGATGGGCGAACTGAACGCACAAGGAGTATGGCGTGACCGCCAGGGCGCCCAGCGAAACTCCAAGGAGAATGCGATCGATCTGTCCGAAGACGACTCCACCGAGCGCCTGCAGCCAGACGAAGAAGCCTTGATGAAAAATGTTGCGCGACTCGACAGGGTGAAATCGGGGCAATAATGAAACGCCTGGCATGAGTCTGCGCAGGCAGAGGAACTGGGCGGCAGTGGCTATCACGAGGAAAATGCAGGTCGCCAGAAGAATGCTGATGGTTCCTCCGCCAAGCATTGCCAGCGATGCCGCGGAAGCGAGAGTGAGGATGCGCATGGCAGTGCTGATTTGTACGGTCCCGCGATACTGCTCGAAGGCGCGCTGCGCGCTGACGGCAACGCTCTCAACGGCGCGCACGACTATGGCCACGGCGGCGATGCGAAGAACTGCCAAACATTCCGACGGCGGCGTGACGCCTGAAACCGCGACATGAGATGCGGCGAGAGGGGCCGCAATCCAGACCCCGGCGGCGAGTAAGGTACCGAGGGCCAGATTGGTGCCGAGCATGCTGCGAACTGCCGCAGGCGCGCGATCAACCTGATCGGCTCCGCGAAGGTAGGCGACGCGTTGAACGCAGACATCGCAAAATCCGGAGGCAACGATGCCGCCCGCGCTTATGACAGCTGTAGCAATCATCCACAAGCCATACTCAGCGGCCCCAAGCCTGTGCAGCACTGTCGGCGCGACGAGAAGCATTCCGATTGGATAGGAGATGTAATCCAAGACTCCGTAGCCGGCATTGGCAAAATGCGTCTTCATGCGACGCCTCGCTTGAATGCGAGGGTAGACCGGAGGCGCCGGCGCATGACGGGAATCATTTCATCGGCCAGCTCTCGGCGCGGATCCGTACGCGGCATTGTGGACCAATAGTGACGCGCGAGGACAAATGCGGACGTGAATGCGCAAGACAAGAATGTGAGCAAGAGCGTGACCCACAGGCGCGGCGGAAACGATTTCCTTTCCGCGACTCCCGGAGCATCGATGACGCTCACGGCAGGAATGTCCTTAACTTCCTCGATCCGGGCGGTCTCATATTGCTGTGTCAGGAGTTGAAAGACAGCCTCCTGTACCTGGACGCGACGATAAAGGTCGGCGTAAGGAACGGCCAACCGTGGAAGCTGGCGCAGCGGAGGGTACAGGTCCGCCTTCATGCTCGTCTCGTCTGTATTTTGGCTAGAACCGGGCGAGTCGTCCGGTTCCGGGATCGCAGCCGTGCCTGCCATTTTTTCAAGCTGTGCCTGCAGGCTGGCGATACGCGCCTCGGACTCGCGCACTCTGACATTGGAATCGCCGTAAATCTGGCGTAAAGACTCGAGGCCCGATTGTTCAACAATGAGCTCCGCCTGCACGCGAGAGCCCGCGTCGACCATCGCGTGAGTCTGTTCTTTAATGTCGATGGCGTTGTTGTTGCTCGAGAATTGACTGAGCCTCAACTCCGCGTCTTCCAGATCGGCCTGCACGGAATGCAGGCGTTGCTCGATAAAGACGCGTTCCCGATGCGCCGAGGAGGAATTGGTCTGCACGACGAGCTGGTTCAGCTCGTCGAGATAACCCTGGGCCAGGTCGCGAGCGCGAACCCGGTCGGTGTCTTCGACTTCAATCGTAATTACGCCGCTCTTCTTATCCTCGGTGATTTTGGTGATTCTTGCGAGGTGCTTTGCGGCGTCGACGCGGTAGCGTTTGTGGTACACGTGCTGCAGATTGAAGCGATCTATGAGATGACCGCCGACGGTGTCACTTCGCAGCAATTCAATGAACAGGTCAGCCGAGGTGTGGCCTCCGCCCAGGCCCCCAGCGAGACTACCCAATGCTCCCAGGCCGCTGATGTGCCCAGCCAGCGCAGCCAGCATCATCGCGTTGGAATTCGGGTCGTCGGGAGGCATGATCTTCGTGGCGGACTTGTACTGATTGGGAATAAGGAGTGCGATTGCGAGGCTAACGAGAAATGAGACTCCCGCAACCCTAGTCAGAATTCGGCGGCGCTCCCAGAGGAGACGAAGATGCAGAACCCAGCGCGGCTCGGTGTGCGGGCGAAGCACTTCGTCCCGATCGAGCGCGATGAACGAGGCATTTGGCGTCATTCCTTGTTTCTCCTAGAGAGCCGCAGCCGCAACGCCAGCAGTGATGGCGACCGAGGCAGCTAGCTGGCCGGTCGAAAGCAGGTTCCGCCAGAACAGCGAGCCGCCGAGGAACTTTTGTGGCACCACAACAACGTCGCCGGGATCCAGCCTTGTGGAGAGAACGTCACCTTCGAACAGGCCTCCCGAATGGCGGCCAACCACCGAGCCATTGGCGCGAATGATGAAAATTTCCTTCCGGTTTGCGGTCGAATTGGTGCCGCCCGCGTGGTTCAGATACCACTCGGCGGTGCGGCCGGGATTGAAAGTGAGAGCCGTCGCGTTGTAGACCTGCCCCGTGACAAGAACGAATCCCGGCTGCTTCGGAATGGTCAGCATGTCGTCACGACGCAGTTCAATATCTGCGGGGGTGTTCGCCCAGCTGTCGATGTCAGCCGTAATGTGAATCACCATACGCCCGGTTGGCGGATGGCTCTGAAGATCTGAGATCACCTGATCCTGCTGCTCCTTAATGAGTTCCAGCGTTGCCGGCGAGCTCGAGGCAGAAACATTGGGAGACAACTTTGCAGCCGCCGCGTTGGTTTCAATCTGACGGATAAGCTCATCGCGGCTGTTTTGCTCGAGCGTCTTGACCTGATCGCGAATCAGTACAGCGCCCGCCGGATAGGCGGCAGGCAACAGTCCTCCAGCCCTGCGCAAAACGGAGCTAAGACGCTCGCCATCGTGAAAGCCGTAGCTGCCCGGATATTTAACTTGCCCCTGGACTGTGACCGACTCGCCGATGTCAGTCCAATTTGTGATTTGATGGATCGCGAGAATGTCCCCCGGCTTCAGCGCCACGTCCGCGTCTGGATCAGAACCTGCAACCGCTGCGCCAATGCGCACGGTGGCAAGGCTCTCAGAAATCTGTTTGCCATTCGCCACTTCATAGCTGGTGAGGTCCGCGCTTTCGAGCAGCGCATCGCGTTTAAAGCCGCCGGCCATCCTTACCAATTGCGCGGCGGTCATGCCGTCGGGCATGGGATACTCCCCCGGCCGCAAAACCTCGCCACGAATTGTGACCGTTGGCGCATCGCTCTGATAGCGTCCAAAGACTCGGATGGTGTCAAACGCCTCGAGCCTGAAGTTGAAATTACCGGCGAGCACCTCCGGAACATTAAAGTCGATCGTTTCCGCGTGAAGATCGGGAGGAACAAGTCGGACAATTTCGCCGACCGTAGCGGGCTCTGGCAGCAAATCCTGGTAACTGCGGATCACGTCGCTTAGCTGCATGCCATCGCAGAATGGCAAACGGCCGGGACGGACGACGTGACCGGCGAGATAGACAGCGCGCTGGCTATAAGGAAGGATCGGTTCAACGCGAATTCGATCTCCATCGTGGACCGCGAAGTGTGCGATGGCGTCCAAACCCGGGCTCGCTGCTTGTTCCGCCGCGTCGCCCGAAAGGGCGACGGTGACGCGCTGGTGATTGGCGTCGATACGTTCGATCCTGATGTGATTAATCGAAGCTGCGGCAGTAAATCCGCCCGCATCGTCAATGACCGCAGAAAGCATCGTTTCGCCTGGCGTCAGCTCATAGATTGCCTCGCGCTTGACCGCGCCGGAAATCTCGATCTGAGGGCCCGCGGGCGGCACCAAGAGCGTATCGCCACTCTCAAAGCGCACTGTCTGGCCGCGAATTCCATGGAGAAGAAAATCATACAGATCGATGGCTTCGATGAGCTGACCGTTGCGGTAATGGCGCAGGATTCGCAAGGATCCAACCGATGTTGGCCCGCCCGCGGCATAGAGGGCGCTCAATGGAGTTGCGAGCGAGCTTATGTCGTAACCGCCGGGGCGCTGCACATCACCCACAACGTAAACGCGGACTGAACGCAGGCCGGAAACCGTGACAGCGACTTGCGCATTGCGGAATTGCGGCTTGAGAGCGTCAGTGATTGAATCCTGGGCTTTCTCGAGCGAAAGACCCGCAACTTGCAGCGCGCCAGCCTCCGGCAAAAAGACACGTCCATTTCGGTCAATCGTGCGAATAATGGTTTGCGTCGCGCCTCCCCACAATTGGATCGTGAGCTGGTCGCCTGAGCCGACAATGTAGTCCGGCCCCAGCGGAACATCAAGCGGAGTGCTTGATCCAGAAAGCTGACGTGACGCCACCGAAAGCGTGCGATTAATGAAGACCCTCGAACCAAAGCGCTCCAGGCGTTTTGAGCCATCGGGAATCTGCGCATACAAATCGCGCATGGATTGCAGATTGAGCGGCGTGGGCAGATGCATGACCGAAGGAAGGTCGGTGGACGCATTCGCTTTCTCCAGTCCGCCGAGGCTGGAAACAGCTCCGAAGCGGAGCGAATCGGGCCGCATATCATGAGAGAACGCGGATGAAGCGCCAATGCGTTGAGCGGGCTGTCCCATAAAGGCGAGCACCTGGGACGCCTGCGTCGACCCACTGGGCACAAGGAGCGAAAGCGGCGATGCGAGATTAGCCGAGGCCCCTTCGCTCACTACCGTGCCCGCAGACACAAGGCCCATTTCTGCTGAGTATCCGCGGTCCTGAAGCATTTGCGTGATCGTCGCGCGAAAAGCCACACTCGCTGCAATCTGGCCGTAGAGCATTTGATCGGTTATGTCATTGGCTTCGATTTGTATGCCTTGCTGCTGGAGGCGGTCTGCCAATTCCGACTTCAACTCCATCAGCAAGTCTGGATTCTGCTGAAGGATACTGACGATCTGATCCGCAGGGAGCGCGGCAAGCATCGACTGGCTGTTCGAGCCATCGGAAAGATCGCTACCTTCGCTCGCCGCATCGCTCTCGTCATGAACAGCCGGTACGGTGGCGGCAGGCCCGCCCACGGTTGGCTGGCCGTTGCCCATAGGCGGCGCCAGCTGAGATGCGTCCTGGCCGGCGGCAGCAATCCTGCAAACCACAAAAAGAATCAGAAGCATTTCCGTCGCGCCGCGTAGCCCCCGCCTGCGCCCAATAGTTCCTTCTGCAGCGCGCTTATCGGTGTTGAGGGGAAGTTGCGGCATAGACAGCTCTCTCAGTTTCTGAACCTAAAGAATGCAGCCTGAGGCAGTGTCATGCGACAGTCAGTCAAATGTCATTCCATTGTTGAATGAAACATGTATGAACGACCGATTTTTTATTGTTGCGCGGAGGCCGCTCCACAATCCATGAACGGGCTGCGAACTGCGGAGAATATTCAATGATCGAGGAAAGAGTGACAATCGACATACAATGCTCTGACATCCGCTACAGGAGAAGCTGTTACTCGTGCTTATAGAAGGGCGAGTCGGCGCGTCGAACCGTCTTTGGGGCGGGCTGTCGCGCCGGAGCACTGAATCTTAGCGCGGTCTCGATGGATTGGACAAAAGAATGGCTCCGGAATTATTACGCGAATTCCCTCAAGCAAAGAGCGATCCGATAACTTCGTTCAATGCGGGAAATCCGCTTCCCTTTGATATGGAACTTCCGTTGCGGCGGAGTTTTTATCCGCTGGGCTACTCGATTGAGATTCTCACCAATGAACCAGCGGTTCTGGCGGCCGCCGGGGACAGCTTTGGTCATACGCGATTTACGCGAGAGCGCACGAAATTGGAAATCCGTGTGGGAGTGAGCTGCATTGCAGGCGGAGATCGCCTGCCTGAACCGTCGCGGCGGGCATTCAATCATATGTATTCACTGGTTGCCGACGGAAACAACCAAGCGTTGCTTGATTTGAACACCGGCATCAATTTTATCTGGCTCACGAACGCGGCCGTGAATGATCGCCTATATATGCGAAATAATTTTCTCGAAAAGACAGTTTACTTGCTTCTCGGCGCTTTTATAGTCA
>JASHSG010000341.1 GCA_030040935.1 Acidobacteriaceae bacterium
CAACGTGAATACGGCAACCAGCCAGACGGTGACGCTGTCTTCGACCGGGACCTCAGCCGTCACGGTCAGTGCAGCCAGTGTGGCCGGAGCAGGGTTCTCCGTTTCGGGCGCGAGCTTTCCGCTGACCCTGAATCCCAATCAGACCGCAACCCTGACGGTGCAGTTCGATCCCACCACAGCAGGAGCGGCCACGGGCCAGCTCACGTTGACCAGCAACGCCGCCAGCGGCACCTCGACCCTGGTCAGCCTGAGCGGCACAGGCGTGCCGGTGCTGAGCGGGCTGACCTGCACGGGCGGATCGATGTCCGGCGCCGGGACCGACAGCTGCACCGTCACGCTGAACACCGCAGCGGCCAGCGGCTTCGTTGTAAGCCTGGCCAGCAACAGCTCGGCGGTAGCAGTGCCCGCCTCGGTGACGGTCGCTGCCGGCGCCACCTCGGCCGCCTTCACCGCCACGGTCTCCTCGGTCAGCACTGCTCAGAGCGTGACCCTTTCCGCCAGCGCCAACAGCGTTACACAGACCTTCGGTCTGCAGTTGAATACCGGGACTCCTACGCTGAGCGGGCTGACCTGCACGAGCGGATCGATGTCCGGCGCCGGGACCGACAGCTGCACCGTCACGCTGAACACCGCAGCGGCCAGCGGCTTCGTTGTAAGCCTCGCCAGCAACAGCTCGGCGGTAGCAGTGCCCGCCTCGGTGACGGTCGCTGCCGGCGCCACCTCGGCCGCCTTCACCGCCACGGTCTCCTCGGTCAGCACTGCTCAGAGCGTGACCCTTACCGCCAGCGCCAACAGCGTTACACAGACCTTCTCGCTCGAACTGGGCGCGGGCGTGCCAACGCTGAGCATTAATGCCACCAGCATTGCCTTTGGCGATGTCTTCGTAGGGGCCCCGGCTACTCAGTCGCTGACTCTATCCTCAACCGGATCCGCCCCCGTAACCGTCAGCGCCGCCAGCGTCAGCGGCACTGGCTTCTCCGTCTCCGGCGCCACCTTCCCGCTCACCCTCAACCCTGCTCAGACCGCTAGTCTCAGCGTCGAATTCAATCCCACTTCGGCCCTCCTCGGGCTCGTCACCGGCTCATTGACGATCACCAGCAACTCCTCCTCCGGCTCCTCCAACGTCATCACCCTCACCGGCACCGGACAGTCCGCATCCGGATCCTACCAGGTCAACCTCACCTGGGATGCGCCCACCACCTCGTCGGATCCGGTTGCCGGCTATAACGTCTATCGCGCACCCAGCGGAGGCACCTCCTATCAACAGATCAATACCTCCGCCATCTCACTGACCTCCTATACAGACACCACCGCACAGCCCGGACAGACTTACGACTACATCGTCGAAAGTCTCGACGCCTCCGGCGTTGCCAGCGCTCCCTCCAACATGGCCACCGCCACGATTCCGTAACCGATCTGGCTGCGGCGTCAAAGACCGGCGCGATTACGCAATTATCCCTGACAGCGAGTGACCGCCATGTTCACGTCTTGAATTGTTGGTTTAAGTTGTCCCGCGTGCCGGCCTGAAATGACCGCATCGGGGATGGGCGGGTTCCGGTTGACGATGCGCGGCTGCTGCGTCGATTGAGAAATATCTACGCATCCATGCAGAATTTACATGCACGCGGTCAGCTTCGCAGGGATGCTAACCGACGAACTTCACGGCAGGCTGCGATCTAAGTTGAGTTCAATAAGAGCGATAGAAGATCCTGCGATCGCGCAACGGATTTGGCCCCGAGATTGCCGATGATCTGACATTCATCAGCAACCGCGGCTGCGTTTCTCGGAGATCTAGTTCATCTAAGGTTCTTATTCTTCTGCGACGAATGCAGGCGGCCAGAATTGAGGCTAAGTGGTTTGACTAATTGACCGGCAATATTTATGGTCGAGGTCGCACCGAAATCATTTGGGCTGCTTGGCGAGATAGATCAAATTATTTATCCGTAAAGCGCAGAAAATTCATCGAATGACATTCGGGCCCTCCTCGAACATCGCGGTTGTATTGAATCCGGTAGTTCGCTAGTTCCACGTGACTTAGCCGGAAAAGCGCAATCCGCAGCCAGAAAGCCCTTAAGCAGTTTTCCACAGACCCTCCAATTACGCCCTTGACGGGGGTAAAGCAGGGTTGAGAATGGTACTTACTCGCACAGCAGTCATTGTTGAACAAAGTGCTCTCGCATCCGTCATCAAATCCCCAGATGGCGACTGCGCAGCGGGAATTAACAGTTACATACTTCATTGCCTGATTCCGTGAGTCAGCGCCAAAAATGTCAGTGAACGGGCAGGCGCCAGACGAGGAATCGGCCCTAAGCTCGCAGGGGATTGCGAGCCGGAAAATACACCACTTCGTGAAGGTTTTCTTCAGTGATCCATTTGCGCGACATTTCTTTTTGCGCGCCGTTCGGATGTGATCCTACAACGGCTGATCAGGCGCGTTGCGAATTATCAGGAACAAATCGAGATGAAGCACGAGTACGCGCGCGCGCCGCCGAAACGTCCCCGCGGCTGGTGTCTTCCGGTTTTCTCGCATTGCTGTTCTGCTTCGCCCTGGCTATATCCGGTTGCAGCGGAGGCGAGGCCAATCTCAATTCATCGGCTGCAGATTCGGGATCTCTCCAATCATCTCCCACGAGCATCACCTTTGGTGCATTGCCGTTCGGGCAAACGGCCAGCTCGAGCGTGTCTCTCGTAAATCAGGGATCTGTTGCGGTTCTCGTATCGCAGATCAGTGTATCGGGTCAGTCTTTCTCAGCCACGGTCGCAAATGCACTTCCAATAGCGGTACCTGCCGGAGGCACTTATAACTTCAACGTCAATTTTTCCCCGGCTGCAATGGGAACTTCGACAGGTCAAGTTATGGTTGCCAGCAGCTCGGCAGCCGACAGCACGCTCGTGATTGAACTCAGCGGGACGGGAACAGCTGCGAGTGGCGCGCCTACTTCGAATCTGAGCGCATTGAGTTGTGCGAGCGGATCAATAACGGGAACGGGCACCGACAGCTGCACAGTGACCGTGGATACGGCGGCGCCGAGCGGCGGAATGACAATAAACCTGGCCAGTAGCAACTCGGCTGCGGCCGTGCCGGCCACAGTGACTTTAGCCGCTGGAGCCACGACAGCCAGCTTCACCGTCTCGGTCTCCTCGGTCAGCACCGCTCAGACTGCTACGTTGACCGCCAGCGCCGGCGGGGTGACAGAGACTTTCGCCCTGCAGCTGGACGCAGCTGGTCAGAATGACGTCGCAGCGTCGGCATTGAGCGGGCTGACCTGTGACAGCGGGTCAATGAGCGGAACGGGGACGGACAGCTGCACCGTAACCGTGGATCCGGCAGCATCAAGCAGCGGAGTCATCGTAGACCTAGCCAGTAGCGACTCCGCGGTGACAGTGCCGGGCTCAGTGGACATAGCCGCCGGAGCCACCACGGCCAGCTTCATTGCCACTGTCTCCTCGGTCAGCACGGCTCAGACTGCTACGTTGACCGCCAGCGCCGCCGGGGTGACGGAGGCTTTCACTTTGCAACTTGGTGCCGCTGTTCTGGACAGCACGACGGCACCGCTTTTGAGCGGGCTGACCTGCGCCAGTGGATCAATGAGCGGCGCGGGAACTGATATTTGCACGGTGGAGTTGAATGCGGCGGCGCCATCTGGAGGACTTACGGCGAGCTTGGCCAGTAACAACGCTGCAGTAAGTGTGCCAACGTCAGTGACAGTTCAAGCCGGTGCAACCAGCGCGAGCTTCGCGGCTTCCGTGATAGCAGTGAGTAGTGCTCAGACGGTGACGCTGACGGCTGCGGTGGCCGCTGTTTCGGAAAGCTTTGAGTTGCAACTCAGTGCAGCCGTACCTTCGCTCAGCCTGAGCAGCACCTCATTGTCCTTTGGCAGCGTGAACCTGAATGCAGCGGTTCTTCAAACAGTGAGTTTATCCTCGACAGGAAGTTCGCCCGTAACGGTAAGTGCAGCGAGTGCGACCGGTCCTGGCTTCACGATCTCAGGCGAGGCTTTGCCGGTCACCCTGAATCCGAATCAGACTGCTACCCTCACCGTGCAGTTTGATCCAGTGGTGTCAGGGCCGGCGGTAGGACAGGTTACCCTGACTAGCAACTCCTCCACGGGAACTTCGACTATGATTAACCTGAACGGTACCGGCGTCCCTGTCTTGAGTGGACTGAGCTGCGCAATCGGGGCGATGACCGGCGCCGGAACAGATACCTGTACGGTTACGTTGAATGGTGGAGCGCCAAGCGGCGGGTTTACCGTCAGCCTTGCCAGCAACAATTCCGCGGTGACGGTTCCGGCGACGGTAACGGTTTCGGCGGGCGCGGCAAGCGCCACATTTACGGCAACGAGCACGTCTGTAAGCGCGGATCAAACCGCGACGCTGACGGCTTCAGCTGACGGCGTTTCGGAAGGGTTCTCCTTGCAACTTAATGATCCCGCGGCGGGACTTAGCATCAACGCCACGAGCATCGCCTTCGGTGATGTTCAAGTGAATACCCCGGTGACACAATCGGTGGAACTGACTGCTTCCGGCCTCCTTCCGATCGCAATCACCGCAGAGACGGTAGAGGGAACTGGTTTCTCAATCTCGAGCTCAACACTCCCACTTACGCTGGCTGTTAGTCAGGTGGAATCAATTGACGTCACGTTTGATCCGACTACAGCGGGACCGGCAACAGGGCAACTAACAATTGTCAGCACATCTCTTACGAGCGGTGCTGCGGTGATTAACCTAAGCGGATCTGGCGTCCTGGAACAGGTCAATTTGACCTGGAATGCACCCACCAGCTCGACGGACCCGGTCGCCGGCTATAATGTATATCGCGCACCCAGCGGCGGCACTTCGTACCAACAGCTGAACCTCTCGATCGTGACCCAATCGTCTTATGTAGACCCCAATGTTGTAAGCGGTCAGACATACGACTACATTGTCGAGAGTGTCGACGCTTCCGGCGTTGCCAGCGCCCCCTCAAACATGGCCAGCGTAACGCTTCCATAAACAACGCAACGTCCGGGCGATTGAGTGATTGGAAGCTTAAGAAATGGTTCTACGATTTGACTCGCTTCGACCGCCGACGATTTCGCAGGGTGGTTATTGCCGAGAAAAGGATCCCTTGCCGACGGAGCGGTGTTCCGTGACCGCCAATTCGTCAAACCGGGAATCTCAGGTTGCTTTGGGATTCACAGGATTCAGAGCAAGGTCGTTTGGGAGACTCTCACTCCTTCGGAGGATCCAGAGTAATCCAAAGATGCCAAGAAGGGCGATGCCGAAGAAAGCAACCCCTCCCTGGTGATGCAGTTTTCCAGTGAGGTACCCCGGATCGACTCGTGTCCCGAGCATTGCAATCGTAAAAATACGCAGACCATTCTTGGCAATCGAAAGTGGAACAGCGAGCCCAATCACCAGGCCCCGGCGCCACCGCGATCGAAGGAGAAGTTGAGCAAGAACCATGGTCGTGATGAGTAACATCGAGCTGGAGCGGATACTACTGCACTCCTGAGCGACTTGGAGTGTCAGGCCAGGTATGGTGAGCAAGACACCGTCTTGAACCACAGGCACGTCAAATAATGAGAAAAGGAGGTGCGCCGACCAAGCAGACCCTTGCTGCAAAGAGGTTACGAACGCGTGCACGACGAGTTGTGGAAGCGGGACCAGGCCCAGCAAGAACCAAAGCGGAAATGAGATCAAACGAGCAGCCCGCGAGCCAAAGCAGAGCTCAAAAGAACCGATCCACGACAACACGAGGGCCAGCATTCTCATTGAAAGCCGCACGTCCGAAGGTAAGGTAACGGCCCAGCCGAGCGCTGAGCACGAGATCAAAATCGCGACGATCAGAATACTAGCGCCCATAGGAACGTTCGGTACGATTGCTGTTCGTAATAATGGCCGCCACTCGAGAAAAATCAGCGCCGCGCTGATAGGAAAAACCAAAAGTATATATGTGTACGCATCATCATGCAGCGACAAGGCGAGGGTGCCCACCAAGGGACGCCAACCGACGGCCAATGTCGCCGTCCAAAGGAGGATGAAGGCTGCTTGATGTCGAGCCAACCGGGTCATGGAGTCTTGCGCATGTAAAGCGATCTCAGATGGATCGTCCTTAGCGTGGCTGCTTGAGTACGGCAATCATCGTTTGTCACTCGGTCCCACAGAGCAGCGGTTCACTTTGCGTCCTATCGGCCGGCTCGCATACAAGTCGGCCTTCCACAGCTTTCGCAAATGCCAGCACAGCACGCTCTGCACCCTCACCCACAACTCGCCAGGATCCGTTTTCGTTGATCACGGTCATGCGGCTACGTGCGCGCCACCAACTGTCGATTTCGCCGGGGAGTGCGAACCAGATGTCTTGCTTGGAACCTGATTCACTCAACATGGCCAATAAGTTTTGATAGACCATCCGGCTCTCGGGTTCGACAATGTAGTCGGGGTGGACGATGAAACTCGCTAAGCCGTTCTTGGCGAGGATCATTTCGAATTGGAGCTTCCACAGATCGATCGAGTACTCGTCCAAGACGTGAAATAGCGAGTAGTCCTGGATGGTAGTCAGCGGCAATTCGAGGACATCCCCGATAAAGTATGGCGTAACTGTGCAGCAGCCGCCGCGTTGGGGATCAAGACTGGCGACAGTCGGCATCGACATGTCGTAAGAAAAATCGAGATCCTCGTACCATTCCGGTTTTCGGTAGAGAACAGCCGATCGAAAGCCCTTTGCACCAAACTCCCGGCCATAGCGATTGATCAAGGACGCGCGCCGCCGAAACTCTTCTCGTTCATCGAAGAGCCGGCCATCGTGGTTCAGGTCCTGGACGCAAACTTCGCAGCCGCGGTCCCGAAGCCGGCCCAGGAATTCCTGTGTTACCGGGTACTTCCCCTCGGGGACGATTTGATAGGACGCCTTGATCCCGAAGGAGTCATCGATGTCAAGCAATTGTGCGCAGAAATCATGCCCAGCGATCCCCTCCACATCGTGGGTCATCGAGACGCAGGCGCGTGCGCCGTCAGGCCAAAACCATACAAATGGGATCCGGTCGAGATTCTTGGCCCGCAAGCCAAGCAGCAAAAGGCTCTCGCAAATATTCTCGATGGTGGTGTCCACAGGCCACTGTGGAAACTGCCGTTTCTGCCAATTGGATGCTCTGAGTTTTTGAATGGTCTTGCGCAGAGGACGGTTCGTCAAAGGACGAAGCCAGTAGTAAACAGCCTTCAACGTTTTCGTCCACATACCCAACTGACTGTCGGGATAGCGTTCCAGACGAAGATTATCGATGACCTCATCTGGATCGAAAGGAAGAACAAGTTGTGTGCCATCAAATGAAACAGCGGGGAGCGTATCGCAAAGAGGCCAACTCAGTTTTTCACGATGAGCTTCTTCCACTGTGCGGCCGTAACAGGTCGCATCCGGTCCAAATCGGAAGTATCCCGGAACCCGGGATAATTCGTCGCTGAGACGAAGGTCGAGGAATCCCTCCGGACAGCGATAGCGATTTTGCACTGCTTGAATAATGGAAATTTCCCTTTCCGCGGATGCCGGCTATGTTCCACGAAATTCTATTTGTACCTCTGACCAATCGCTATCCCACAATTGTGTCGTTTCAACACATCCGTAATTATGGAGGATCTACCCAATGTGCCGATACAGCAGCCGACCTGCCGTGGATGAAAGGGCGCCTGGCAGGACCGAGAACAAGCGCCGCGCCGCGGGCAGGCCAGGCGCGGACAAATGCGGCCCCCGTTTACTCTCCGGGAATCGCAAATATGTCAGCCGCCTGCGTGTGGTGCCGAACTGATCTTTGAACCTTATCAACCCGTCATTCTCCAAATCGGTACGGCCGAAGTCGATCTGTTCTATCCCCGCCGCCTTGCTCTCCTCGATCAACTTCCAAAGCAAAAACGGCATACCCGCCAAATAATGTTTTTGATCGTCGGAGCAGCCATATTTGTAGACCACGGTGCCCCGGTGATTCAGTGTGAGGATCGAGGCGATCGGTTTGCCGTCCTTGCTCGCCACTCGGATTTCAACGCTCTGACCCATGCATGCAATCAGGTTTCGGAACCAGACGCGAGGCTGCGGAAGAAGCCGATGACGTCGCCTGGTAATCATGAGCAACCGGTAGAAATCGTTGAGCAGTTCCTCGGAACAGCCTCTCGCATACGAAAGTTTTTCGCGCTCGGCTCGCCGGATACGGCGCTGGACGCAGTTCTGGTCAAAGCCGCAGAAGATCTGATCGAGAGAAGGCGTTAAATCGAGAGTATGAATCCAGAAGGACTGACTCGCCGTTAGAGCACTGAGGGGGCACATCTCCCAGCTCAGCGGGCGAAGCTCAATATACTTCCATTTGTGCCTGTTGTGTTGGGCTCGCATCCAGTCCATGAATTCGAAGGAATGACTACTGTCGTGAAGCAGCGGCTCTGAATGATCTGAGAAAGGTAAAGAGACTAATCGGCTTCCAGTGATCCAACTCCTTACTTCGCAGAATACAAGTCCGTCAGACAACGGCTCTCCGGGGGGCGTGCTTGTTAACGCTATGGTTCGGTAGCCATAAGTAGTAGCCAAAGCTCTAAGCCATCCGGTGCGAAGAAATGCTGATGCCTGGGGGTGAGACGCGACCAGATCCTCCCAACGGTTGTCCAGTAGCGGATCCAGGCTATAGAGTTGCATTCAACGATCGCCTTCCCAGCATTTAGATAGACCGGACATTCGCTAATGCCTGCTAATGATTGTAGCGTGCCATTCATTGCTATCGGCAGGATTGCGGTGCCTCGCTTGCACGCATGGGACAAGAGCGCAAGCGCCGCTCATCGGTGATTTGATAAGCTCTCTGCAACGGATAACCCTGTCGCGGATTCTCCCGCGACTTGAAAAGCGATTAGAAACACACTTCATTCTGACTAGCCGAACCGGCTATCTCTTGTGCGACCTGCCAGCGGCCTTCCGGGGCAAACTTGCCGCAAACTGATCCGCATGATCATCTCGGTGTGGTCCGATGTTTCTGGAGGTCAATCCATTGGAATTTTGAAAAAAAGAAGAATCCGGCAAGTTCAGATGGTACTGCTCAATTTTGTAGAGGACCGACCGGTAACTCGTCTTGAGCAATCGTGCGGCCGCCTTTCGATTCCAACCTGTCTCCTGCAGGGCCACGGCGATCGCGTTTCTTTCGGTCTCCTCCTTAACGCTCTGCAATAGGGACCGAAGAGACTTATGACCCCAGATGCGATTCAGTTGCTGACGATGTAGTGAGATCGCTTCGTGCACGTTCGGCATGGCTATCAATCCATCGTCCCGTGTTTCATCTTTTGCCTCCCGTAAGCTCTTCCCAAACTTGAGTACTTCGTCGCCCACGATAAGGTAGCGCTTAACGAATTGCTCCAATTCCCGAAGATTGCCAGGCCATTCGTATTCTTGGCAAGCTTCGATGACGGCTGGCGTGAAATCCCCCTTCGGAGAGCCATAGCGTTTGGCCAATCCATGTAGAAAATGACGCAGCAGAAATGGGATCTCCTCCCGACGTTCTCTCAAGGGAGGCACCTGAAGTTCATTGGCGCGCAGGTGACGGGCGAGATCGGCAAGAAGCCTGCGCGAGGAAACAGCCTGATCGATCGATATTGAGCCGGCTGCGACAATACGAACATCAACTGCAATGCACTTAGACGTTCCTCTTCTGATGAATCGCCTATCCTGCAGTACCTGAGCCAAGTTGGCTTGCAGGCGCAGCGGCATTTCCGTGATCTCATCCAGGAAAATCGTGCCTTTGTCGAATCGCTCCAACTTGCCGCGTTTCACAATCGGGGATGCAGTTGCTCCAACGGCCAGTTGCCCAAAGATTTCTCGCTCAAGCAATTCCTCCGGAAGCGCTGCACAGTTGATCCTTGCGAATTCAAATCCAGAACGGATGGACAGTTTGTGAAGCAGCCGGGCGGTCGTCTGCCTGCCGCTCCCCGACTCGCCAAAAATATAGACGGGGACATCGACGTCGGCCAGCAGAGCGATATTCGCGCGGAGGCTTTGCATCGCTGGCGTGCTCCCAATGAAAAAGTGCCCGTTGCCGAGAGGTTCGACCCCGTCACTTGCGATATCGGTCTCCGCTTTGTCAACCATTTCTGAAAGATTTTCCAGGATGACCGCTTCAAGCTGGTGATCCTCGAACGGCCTCACGACGTAGTCGCACACACCCATGCGAATTGATTCTTGTTTTCGCTCAACATCATCGGGATGACCGATTAAGACGACGGGGAGTGTGGGGCGAATTCGGCGCAGTGACTGCAAGATTTGTAAGCCTTCACCTTGGGCTTTGGGAAGATCCAGCACGAGGAGATTGAGTGCGATGCCGGACTCAACTTTGTCGATTGCGGTTTGCGCGTCGGAAGCTGTATCGATCTGCCAGAAGTTCGACTTCATCATCGCCGAAAGTGGACGAAGAACTTCGAAATCCTGACTGACTACGAGCAGTCTAGCGCTTCCATTTCCATTTTCAGCCATAGACAATCTCCCCAAAACACTACGTAGCAGGAAACGGGGACATGGACAGCAGTTGTTCGTGGCCGCGTGTCTTTAACAGAACGGCGAGACTTGTCTGCGCCACGTTGGCTAATTCAACGGGGTTCCGATCGAAGAGTCTGAAATCGCTTTTTCTCGTGATTTGCTGGATGGCGATGCAGCGCAGACAAAACGCCGCCGCTTTCTTTCTCCATTCCTCATTTAACCCAAACTGGAGAGGAGCTTAGGCGCATCAAGCGGAGTTGCTGAGCAGAACCCAACGCAGCGAGATGCCCGTGCGCGAAGAAGAACAATGAGGCTTTCGGGGAAAAGACAGGCAGAAAGAATGCGGCCTTTGCTTTATTGACAGCCCACTCTCACGTGGCTGGAGCCATGTTGAGAATCCAAAATGATCGATCAGTGAGAAGGCCGGGGGCGTTATGGATCAATTGAACCGCGATTGCGATTCAACCTTGAACCAATCACCCAGACTTGGCGCCAGGCGGCTGCCAAGTCTAGATGATCTATAGGCGAGAGAACAGAGGCGAAGCAGAGAACGCAATCAGAGTGTTTCGTGCCTTAGAGCTTGCAGACGTGGACGGAGGAACATTGCCCCGAAACACGTCAATCCGGACAGCATCAGATAGAGCAGGGCCGCGCCGCCCTCGGGTACGGTCTCTGCCCACATTTCCTGAGGGCCGTCATCCGTGGGCGTCAGGATCCAAAGATTGAGGTTGTCCAAATAACTCAATGCCTGGGCTGAGGTGTCGCTGCTAAAGTCAGTTTCCACATCCCAGACCAGAGCCGCTGCGTTCGCGCTGATGCCCGTGATCCCGCCTTTGGTCGTGATATACCAGATCGCCTCTGAGATGTCGGTCCCGGTGATGTTCGATTCACCGTCAACGGTTCCCATGCCGTTGTTCAGGGTGAACATTGAGCTGACCAGGCTGGCCACCTCCGCATAGACCACGGCACCAGACTGGCCATTAACTCCATTGCCGAACTCCAAGCCGGTTATGTTCAAGCTGCTCAACGACGAAGTGTTTATCCCGTCAGCGTTCCAATTTTCGCCAATGGTGACATTATGATTGAAGTCGTCGCAGACTATCCCGGTATTGGATACGCCATCGACAGTCGCGTAATAGATCCCCGTATAAACTTGCTCGGGCCCGTTCGTCGAGCTACTTAAATCTCCGGCCGAGTACTGACCGTTGACACCGGTGAGCTCGACCGAGTACTGACTGTACCCGAATCGTCCTCCCAAGAGCATGACCGATGCAGCGGATAATACGGTGTATACGCCAATCCTGGACTTCATTTAGATAACCTCCCCAAATTAGGGCTTTCTCTCGTTTATTACATTTCCTTCGGAAGGGGCTGATCGTGCATATCCGCTGGCTTCCCCATTCGACGACGCCAACCAAAGAGCATCGCACCGAAGCAAGCAGCAGCAGCCAAGAGGAGATAGGTCCAAGCCGCTCCGCCTTCAGGTAGGCTTAGCGAAGCGACGTCCCTGACGATTCCTGACATTGATGGGACTTGCGCGAGTGCGGGAACTCCCGGGGAAAGCAGTCCCGCGGTCGCAAGCGCTGCGATCACTCTGATTTTCGCGTTCATTCGACCTCCTCGTTTATATACTGCCTACACTTCCGATGGATGGTATCGCTGGCACGATCCCACATTCAATTCAATTCGTTCCATTCTGTGCGAAGCGAACGCACCTGTCAAGGCTGAAAATTCTTGCAACCTGCTCTAATCATTACCCTTGGCGATTACGTACCGAAGTCATCTCCGACTTGGTTACCTTCGCGGATTTGTAGCGCATTCTCGATCAGGTCTTGCGAAAAATCCCGAACTTTCGTTATCGGAAAGGTCCGTTACTGGCCTTACTTCTGTGGAAAACCGGCCGATTGTTGCAGAATCTTGCAACAGTGCAGGCAAGAGCCCGTTGCCGCGGGAGGAAGGTCCGATCCAAGAATGACAGCCCGGCGCAGAAGTATGAAGCTAATGCGGATGCGCAAACGGCGGGTTGGATAGGCCGACACAACGGGAACGGGCATGGCACTTTTAGGGAGCGGTACAAATCCTGCGACCACGATAAAATTGCACAAGGTTGACGCGATGACGGTCCGCGATTTCGCAAAGAAAGGTCATGAAGTGAGACTCATTTATAGCCGGCGCGTGATCCTTGCGCTGAGCCTGATCGCCGGCCTTCTTTCGGCATGCACACTCGATCCCAACGCGCGCAAACAGAAATACTTTGATGATGGCCAGCGTTACTTCGAGAAAGGGCAATATCAAGAGGCGGCAATCGAGTTCACCAATGCCGTCCAGATTGACCCCGACTTCGCTGACGCGCACCATCAACTTGCGGAATCCTACATACACCTTCAACAGCGGGACCGCGCCAATCAGGAACTGACTCGCACTCTCGAACTGCGACCCGAGGATTACCGGATTCGAATGGAGCTGACGACCCTCCTTATCGAATCCAGCAACTTCAGTCAGTCGAAGGACCAAGTAGATCTGCTGCTCAAGAAGCGGCCCGACGATCCAGGTGTTCACGCCTTGGCTTCCAGCCTTCTGGCCGCCGAAAACAAGATTCCCGGCGCCATCGCGGAGATGCAAAGAGCGATCTCCCTTGCACCAAATCGCTGGGAGCCCTATCTAAGCCTTGCGCTTTTGCAAATCAAGGGCGGTGATTTTTCCGACGCAGAGGCAAGTCTTAAGAAGGTTATCGAGTTAAATCCAGACACAACGCAAGGGCGGCTGGCGCTGGGCAGTTTTTACCAATCGCAAAAGCGCTTCGATGAGGCAGAGGAACAGTTCCGCAATGCGCAGACGCGCAATCCTAACTCTCTGGATCCGCGCAAAGCACTGGCCGGATTGTACCTCGCCGAGGGCAAGAAAGCAGATGCGGAGCAGGTCCTCCAGCAAGCCAGGCGCGACCTTCCAAACAGCCCGGATGCCATTCTCGCGCTCAGCGACTTCTATTTCATGACAGGTGATCTGGACAAATCCGTTGCTGAGTACCACGAGCTCTTTCAAAAACGTCCGAATGACCAGCAAGTAAAGAAAAAGTACATTCAGCTTCTCATCCAGACCAAGCGATACGATGAAGCGCGGAGCCTCAACGATGAGATTCTGAAAGCCAGCCCCAGCGACGACGACGCCTTGGTTTATCGGAGCGAGATGCAAATCAGCCAAGGAGACGTGGGCGACGCCGCACAAACCTTGCAGACAGTAGTCCGAAACGCCCCCGACAACACCTTGGCCCACTATGCACTGGGTGTCGCACTGCAGAGGCAGGGAAATCTGGAGGGCGCTGAAAGCGAATGGCGAGAGGCATTACGTCTGAACCCCGATTTCCTGGATGCTCAGCGCTCCATGGCCGACGCGGCAATGCTTCTGGGCGACATGAATACTCTTGAAGACGCTGCCGACCAGATGATCAGGCTGCAGCCCGGGTCTCCTGATGGCTACGCACTGCGTGCCCTTGCCAACATCAATCGCCGGAACTATTCCGTAGCCGAGCAAGATGTTCAAAGGGCGATCGCCGCGGACCCGCAGAATGCCTTCGGTTATGTGCAGATGGGAAACCTGCGGTTCGCCGAGCGGCAATTTACTGATGCCGTCAAGGCCTATCAGGATGCCCTTGACCGGAACCCTGAATCCATGGACGCTTTGCGTGGACTGGTGAACGTATACGCCGTGGAGAATCAAGTCGATAAGGCTGTAGCGGCCATCAATAGTCAAATCGCCAAAGTGCCCACCAGCAGCGGTTTTTACAATTTGCTCGGAGCAGTGCTGTTTCACAGCAAGAGAGATCTGAGCGGCGCCGATGGCGCACTGGAGAAATCAATTGCGCTCGACAAGCGCAACTACGACGCCGTGTTTCAACTCTGCGAAGTGCTTGGCGCAATGGGAGAAACGGATGAAGCCATCGCTACCGGCGAACAATCGCTGAAAGACAACCCCCGCCAGCCGAATTTGTATATTGTGATTGGAAACCTGTATGAGTCCAAATCGGATTGGAAGAAAGCTGAAGATGCTTACCAGAATGCGCTAGCTCTCAATCCCCAGAACCCCGTGGCCTCGAATGACCTTGCCCGTGTAATGCTTCACACAGGCGGCAACCTCGACATGGCGTTATCCCTGGCGCAAACGGCACGAAGGGAGCTGCCGGATTCACCGGGAGTTGTTGACACTTTGGGTTGGATTTTCTATCAGCAAGGAGTCTACCCTCTGGCCGTGAGCAATCTGCAGGAAGCGCTGAAGCTGCAGGAGAAGAATAATCTGCCTGACAATCCTGATATTCACTATCACCTGGGAATGGCCTACGAGAGGTCGAATCAGCCGTCGCTTGCCCGAGAGCAATTTGAACATGTTTTGAAGATCTCTCCCAATTATCGCGACGCTGCCGCAGTCAAGAAGGAATTGAACAGCCTGAAATCGTAAGGAATACCGGGACATCTTCGATCGATCAACGCGAACTCAGGATCTTATCCGCGTCGATTAAAACTGACTAACATCTAACGATGTCGACGGCCTCAATTCCTCTCGTTGCGTTGCGCGTATCGACAACCAACTGCGCCTTGGAAACTATGTCCCGATAGTTGTATTGAGAATGATCTGTAGCGATTACGACGCAGTCAAATTCGGGAACACGATCCAACGGCGTACTGGTCATATTGAGCGCATACTTGCGTCCCTGGCCTGCAGATGGAATGAAGGGATCATTGTATTCGACAATTGCCCCGCGCTTTTGAAGCAGCTCGATGATTGTGAGGGATGGAGATTCGCGGAGGTCATCTATATCGCGTTTGTAAGCTAATCCCAAAATCAACACCCGTGAACCGGATAGCGATTTGCGGCGCTGGCTGAGTGCCTCGATGATGTTCTCGACAACGAAATAAGGCATGGCAATGTTCACTTCGCCGGCCAACTCGATGAACCGCGTATGGAAGTCAAACTGCTTGGCCTTCCAGGAAAGATAGAAGGGGTCAATGGGAATGCAATGTCCGCCCAGACCGGGGCCTGGATAAAATGCCTGAAATCCAAAAGGCTTCGTCTTTGCGGCCTCGATCACTTCAAAGATGTCAATCCCCATGCGCATGCAAAGTTGCTTCAACTCATTGACCAGCGCAATGTTCACACAACGATAGATATTCTCCAGAAGCTTCGTCATCTCCGCAGCTTCGGGCGAAGAGACCGGAACGATTCGGCTAAAAATTGACCCGTAAACAGCCGATGCGAGTTCGGCCGCGGCCGGCCCGCAACCGCCGACGACCTTTGGAATATCGCGCCGGGCGATTGAATCGTTTCCGGGGTCCTCCCGCTCGGGTGAAAATGCAACATAGAAACCATGACTCACTGTGTCCCTGGCCACGCAAAGGCCGGAGGGGTTTCCCTTTTCAAGAAGCGGGACAACTGCTTCTTCCGTTGTGCCGGGGTAAGTCGTGCTTTCCAAGACGATGAGTTGGCCCTCTCGCAGGTGCGGCGCAATACTCCGCACTGTCCCGGTAACATAACTGAGGTCTGGCTCGTGATACTCACTTAGGGGAGTCGGGACGCAGATAATGACCACGTCCATATCAGCGATGCGCGCATAATCTGCAGTTGCGGAGAAGCCGCTCTTCCGGGCCTGCTCGATCTCGGCAGCTGGAATGCGTACGATGTACGACCCGCCTAGATTCAGCGTCTCAACCTTTCGCGGATCAACGTCGAAACCGGTAATTACAAAGCGCTCTTCGCTAAACAGAAGAGCCAGTGGCAGGCCAACATACCCCATACCCACGATTCCAATGCGGGCCTCTCGAGTTTCGATCCGGCGTTTGAATTCCGCTGTTCGATCAAGCGAAGTCAATGTCACAGTGCCTCCAATCATGCACAGCAAAAGTCTTGGATCCTGGTTAATGCTGGTTTAAGCTTCAGAGCCAGGGCGCCAGAAGGTAGCACGTCCTAAAATGCGCGATCAAACTGCACCAATTCCATCACCCCACGAAGGGTCAAATCTACGATCGGAAAACCGGCGATGAGACGCTCAGCTTTCGATAAGCCAGCAGCAGTTATTTCCATTCGAGAGAAGGAGCTTAGCTTGAAATTAATGGTGTCGCCGATTTAATCCAGGACGTATTCCTCGCAGGTGGTGCTTTGGCGAAAAGCTCAATCTTGAATTAACTCCTTGCACAGCAATCGACGCATTTCAAAGACGCGGCAGAATCTCTTGCGAACTGGCTCTGGCCAGAAAACCGGGGTTCAAGAGAGTAGGCTTGTTGTAAGTCATCGAGTTGCCATCGAGATCTGTGAGTGAGCCTCCTGCTTCCTCAAGAATGCATTGAGCTGCAGCCGTATCCCACTCCATGGTCGAACCAACACGGGGATAGATATCCGCACCGCCCTCCGCAATCAGGCAGAATTTGAGCGAGCTGCCCATAATGATCAGCTCGCAGACTTCTTCGTCGCGGACAAACCTTTGCAGGTCTTCTTCCCGCGACCGATGTGAGCGGCTCGCAACCATGCGCACGGTCCTGCCGGAAGCACACGCAGTTCTGATCTTCGAATGGCTGCCCCTGTCGATCCTGAAAGCGCCCGAACCTCGCGCGGCAAAGTACAACTTGTCGACCACTGGAGCGTAGACCACGCCCAAAATGGGAGCACTCCTCTCCATCAGCGCAATATTCACGGTGAATTCACCAGTTCGGCTAAGAAACTCCTTTGTGCCGTCCAATGGGTCGACCATCCAGAAGTACCGCCACGATCTCCGCACAGCGAACGGGACTTCCGCGGATTCCTCAGACAGAATCGGCCAACCCAACGAAAAGGTGGCAAGTCCGTCCATGATTATGTGATGCGAAGCGACGTCTGCGCGCGTCAACGGCGAGTTATCCTGCTTGTACTCGACCTCGGGGTGCTCTTCGGCGTAAATCTCCAGAATCGCCCTGCCCGCTGCGCGAGCCAAGTCTGTCACGCGCGGAAGCAAGTTATGGAGCCAGTTTTCTTCCCGGATGTCGATCGTACGGCTACTCAATTGATTGTCGCCTTGCGCAGCGAACCAGGATCCAAGGCGAGCAAAATGCGGTCAACACACTCTTCTGCGCTTGAATTCACTGTGTTCAAACGAATCTCGGGGGACTCGGGCGGTTCATATTCGCTATCGATACCGGTAAAATTGAGCAATTCTCCGCGCCGCGCTTTCGCGTACAGTCCCTTGGGGTCGCGCCGTTCGCACTCTTCGAGGGGAGTGTCGACAAAAATCTCGACAAATTCCCCATGCTCAAATCGCGATCTCGCAATTTCACGTTCGGCGCGAAAAGGACTGATGAACGAAACTATCACGACAAGCCCCGCATCTACCAGCAGCCGCGCGACCTCGGTGACCCGGCGAATATTTTCGACTCGGTCGGCCTCCGAAAATCCGAGATCCCTGTTCAGGCCATGGCGAACGTTGTCACCGTCGAGGAGATAAGTGTGTCGCCCGGCCACAAACAGCCGTTTCTCCAGAAGGTTTGCTATTGTGGACTTACCCGCCCCGGACAGCCCTGTGAACCAAATGCAAACGGGCTTCTGCAGCTTTTGACTGGCACGCGCATCTTTGTTTATATCCAGCGCCTGCCAATGGATGTTCGCAGCTCTGCGCAGTGCGAAGTCGATCATTCCGGCTGCAACCGTTTGGTTGTCGAGCCGGTCCACAA
>JASHSG010000342.1 GCA_030040935.1 Acidobacteriaceae bacterium
GGTCCAGGCCCGGGATCGCAATTGCTGCGTGGCTCACGTGCGTCTCCAGGCATGCGCGTCGATTAACTCTTCATACGCCTCGATAGCGCGCTCAAAGGCAAACTCATTCGATTGCCACTTCCTCTCCAGCTCCGAATCGCGAATCTGTTTTCGCCCTCGAGCGGGAGAACCCACTGCGGCTGTCGCCGTGCAGGCGCCAGCGATCAAAATCGAAATGGCGATCAACGGGAGTGACAGGGCACACAAAATGCCGGTAAGTGCAAATCCAAACCAAGGACGGAACACTGCATTTCTCCGTACGACACTGCTGCTAAGTCCCGGCCCGAATCCGGCGCCGGAGACATTCATTGAAGCTTCGTGATCTACGCGCCCCGTGCCGGCGCGAATGCAGCTCCGTGAAGCCGCTTTAGACAAGGCCTCATCGTGCGCACCTGGCGGGGCAACAATTCTTGAATGGTTCGGCGGGAATCTTCCTTGACGAACTGGAGCTGTGCTCTATGTAATCTAAGCCCTAAGATACGGCCCGGCACGCCCCATACTTCCTCGCCTAAGCAAGGCTCCCTCGACAACGCGAGAGTGACACTGGTAACACGTGTCTACGTGGATGTGGAAAACTCTGCGGAAACTGTATCCAAAGGAAACATCCATCTTGAAAAAATGTCAAGAGATAAATTTGCACAGCAAAAAGCGTGCCGTTACATTCCCTCGGTATGGAACTAAAGCCGCGGTTCGCCACGTGGGTGCGCTGAACCTCCAGTCAGGCCTGCCGCGACATGTTGGAGGGCGAAATCGGGAAAATCTGATTGAACCGTTCGCCAGGCCGAATCGTCTGGAGCGCAGTAATGATCGTAATTGCCAGCCCTTCGATGGAAATTTCGGGTGTAAGCCAGGCGCCACGCCGGCCGCGCAGCAGATCGACCACTCCGCCTGATGCCGGAGTCGCCACCATCGGCAATCCGGCTGCCGCTGCCTCCAGCAAAGCGTTCGGCACTCCTTCATGCCGCGATGGAAGCACAAAAAGGGTTGCGTGCTGAAAGAATCGATAGGGCGGATCGACCCTGCCTTCAAAGCTCACCGCATCCTGCAATCCCAGCGTGCAGCAAAGAGACCTCAGGGCCTGCTCCTCACGGCCGGACCCGACAAGGGTCAGCCGCACCCTGGGGAATTGCTCGCGCACAACGACCAGAGCCTTTAACAGCAAGTCGAACCCTTTCTCCCGCGAAAGCCTTCCCACTGCAAGCAGCTGCTGTCCTGCGCTCGACCCCGCTGCCGGTCCTGCGAGTGCTGCGCGAATTCCAGCCAGATCTACCGGGTTTGGCAGAACGGCAATTTGTTCCTCCCCAATTCCCGCAGCCAGCGCCAAATCCCTTGCCATTTCTCGTGACTGGCAAATCACCCCATCGGAGCTTCGATAAAGCACGCGATACAGCAGTCGTGTCAGCCGCGGCAAACGCCCAAATGCCATCACAGACGTCGCCGTCGCATTCTGGCGCACCAGTACCGATGTAGCGGCTGGAAACAGCGGTCGGAGCATAAGCACCAGGAAGCTGATCTCAGACGCCCCGGAGAGTACCACTTCAGGCCGAAGCCGCCAGATCAGGCGCAGCAAAGGATAAGCACCTGCGCGAGCTCGTCGGGCCCCCAGCGGATGCACGCTCACCCCAGCCGGCAGATTTTCCCCGCTGGTATCGCCCTGAGCTACCAGGCCCAGATGGACCTCGTACTTTTCCTCCGATAACCCACGAGCCAGCAAAGCCATTACGTGTTCGGCTCCGCCGCCGCCCAAATGAGAAAGCAGCAGCAGGATTCTTGCCCGTCGCGCCATCGTTCTCTCGAGCATGACTTTCCTGAGAGGGAATCCATTCTCCCCCAAGGCCCCACACTTGATGTGTGTTCACAGTCACTGAATGTCTATTGGATTGCTCTAATCTTAGTGTTTCAAATTGATACATTGGCCTTTGCACTCCCAAAATCTGCTGACCACCCTTCGATTCAGTGACGCGGCGCAGGCCCTTTATGGCAGATTCTGGGATTCTTTCCTTCCACCTTTCTTCGAATGTCAAAGAACAGCCCACGGTAGTTGTCGGCGTTACCACTCAGGAACTATGCCTCATTCTCGGCGCGCGTTTGCGCGCTCTGCGCCGAGCTGGATTCCGTGTCGTCCTGATCTCCGGCCCCGGCAGACTGCTGGAACGCATGACTTCGCACATGCGTATCGAGCACATCGCGCTCCCCATGCGCCGAACGATCGCTCCTCTCGCCGATCTTCTTGCGCTCATTCGCCTCTGGTGGATTCTCGGCGCCTATAAACCGGATCTCGTCGAATTCAGCACGCCAAAGGCCGGATTGTTAGGTATGCTCGCCGCCGGAATGCGGGGCATTCCCAGGCGCGTATATATGCTGCGCGGGCTCCGGCTCGAAAGGTCGCACGGGCTAAAGCGCCGGATTCTTCTCACAGCCGAACGTGTCGCTTGTTCCTGCGCGCATGTCGTGCTTTGCAATAGCAAGAGCCTCCGCACTGAAGCCTTGGCCCTCGCGCTCGCACCCGCCGCCAAGCTGCTTGTGCTGGGTGAGGGAAGCAGCAATGGCGTAGATGTGGAGCGCTTTTCGCCCGGGCCCAGCGCCGTGCGCGGCCAGTTCTGCATTCCTCGCGACGCTCCCGTCGTTGGCTTCGTTGGCCGCCTCACGCGCGACAAAGGACTGCCCGAGCTTGTTGAGGCCTTCGATCGCATTCTGCTCGCTGAGCCATCAACTCATCTGCTGCTCGTCGGCTGGTTCGATGCTGCTGAGGATGCACTCGATCGCGAGTTGCGCAACCGCATCCTCCATCATCCTCGAATTCACTGCACGGGCTTCGTCAGCGATACCGCGCCCTTCTACCGCGGCATGGACGTTATGGTGCTTCCAACCTGGCGCGAAGGATTTCCCAATGCTGTTCTCGAAGCCGCGGCCTCGGGCATTCCTGTCGTGACCACTGAATCCACCGGCGCCCGCGACGCCGTCGTCGCCGAAGTGACCGGCCTTCTCATTCCGCCCGGTTATCCTGAGGCGATCGTTGAGGCGGTCGTCAAGCTCCTGCGCGATCCGGCGCGCCGATTCCACATGGGCCGTGCGGCGCGCGCCTGGGCGGTGGAGCATTATTCAGAGGAGCGAGTTCTGGGGCTGACGGCAGACTATTACTGTAGCCTGCTGGAAGCTGAACCCGCCGCCCAGATGCAGAATGCGTGATGCCGGGGTAGACTTGGCGATCGATCTCAGGCGCGCGTGGCCACGATCATTGGCTACTTCCCGGCCGGCGCTGCTGGAACGCTTGCATTTCTCTGGCTGCTCACTTCGTCCACGGTGATCGACATTTCCTTTGTGCCGGGAACGAGCTCGAGGCCAAGCGTCGACTTAAGGACGCCGTTGATGCCCGCAAGATCCAGGGTTTCGGAGTCTCCTACCGGAAGTTTGAATCGCGCATCGTAGGCGCCCGCAATGCCCGTGTCGTTGATCACTGGATTTTCCAATGCGGTGGCCAGTTCATAGGCCAGATCGTCCATCGTGCCGTTCATAAGAATGATCTCGCCATGCCAAGAGCCCCGTTTGGTTTTCCGCGTCGATGCCGATGGGCTGAGAAGGTTCGCGCCCGCATCCGCGGCGCGGAGCAAATAGGCCGGCTTGGTCAGCGTGTTTTGCTGAATCTCCAGGTGCAACGCGGCCAGCACGGCTTGCTGAGTGTCGGCGTCGGCGCTGCTTTTCCGCAGGTCGACGAAATGGGTGCGAAGGTCGTAACGGCCGTCGGGCAACGGGCCTTTCAGGACGTAGCGATTCTCAAACACGTCGAAGGCGGTAGCAAAAAGGCTGTCCGCGTCGCATCCCAGGTAATCGGTTCCGGTGGGCGGATGATTGACCACGGAAAACGTGGCGTCCGGCGCCGCCTTACTGATCGAGACTGCATATATCGTGTGCGAAATTGTGCCGGGATCGGATGCGCCGCTCGCGGTCGTGATCTCCATGGCCGGCTTGAATGCGACTGTCGTTCCTGCCGCCACCGCTTGCAAATCGGGGACGGTTACGGATTCGATCTCTGTGACCGCAACAATTTTTCCGCCCCGGTCGATGATGATGGTGGTCGGTCGCGACGTGATTCCATATTTGCCAAACACGTTGCCCGTCTCGTCCACGCCCACCCAGCCGGAGATCTTCTTGCGGGTGAGAAACGCCTGGACGGCATAAAGGTCCTCATCGTCGATGGAGATGAATTGGAACTTTTTGGGATCGAGCGCCCCAACCAGCTCGTTGAAGTGGGGAAGGCTTGCGATGCACGGAGAGCACCAGGTCGCCCAGAACTCCAGCACGACGACCTTGCCATGAAGGCTCGTCCAGTCTGCCCTGGCTCCCGGGGGAGCTTGTAACAACTTCAGCGAACCCAGAGGCGGAGCGGCCGAGCCCTCGGCCGGGTGGGCCCAAAGACGCAGGCCGGCAATCGATGCCACGGCAAAAGCAATCAGGCTGGCCAAGTGAGCGAAACGTCGGTGCATGTGTGAGAGGTACCTGTACTCTGCGAGGCTCGTCTTCCATTCGACACCGAAGCAGCGGGAAATGTTCCGCGAGGGTTGGGGTAGGGCTGCCAATCATCAACCGCGCGCCGAAGCCGTGTGGCTCCTGCATGCCCGAAACCCCATCTACTCATCGCTGCTAAACAATCCGGGTTGCTCGCCGGCTGGCCTCGGCATTTCGGCGCGTTTCCGCCCCGCCGCTCCAATCAAGCTCAGTACCTCCAGCGTCTGAATCGCCTGCCGGGGAACATAAATACGCTGTGTATTCGACCGCGTGTCGGGTGGAGTCAGCAGCAGCCCCGCGCCTTCAACCAGGCTCCGGTCGTTGGCTGCCAGCCCCTCCAGCTCGTCGCCGTCCATCAGCGTGAGCCGCATCCACAGTCCAGCCGTGCGCGGCCGCAGCGAAAATCGCTTGCGCACCAGCCGTTCCGGATCCGCTTGGTCCGCCGGACCGCCAGGCAATGCGCGCACGTAGCACATCCACTTCACTTGTTCCCAACCCACGCGTGCCACTCTGCCCGTCAGGTCAAGAAACTCCAGTTCAGGCTTCGATTGACCGAACTCGGCAGTCGCATAGCCGGCGACCCAGTCGCGCGAAAACTTCCGCACTATGACAGCTTTGCGTGCCGAGGCCATCGATTTGGATTGTCGCACGAGCTGCACTGGAGCGGTGGCAAAGCCTGTTGCAGGAGTCGGCTACCGGCCGCCTCACCCGGATTTGCCAGCCCCCGTTTTCCCATACCTGAAAAGTTGCGAAACCGGTGCAACTTTACTAGTCTTCCACCGCAACTTGTGTTAATGTTTCTGTTTGCAAGTTTCCATGTGTCGCGCCATAACGGCAACATCATCAGTCAGTTGGGCTGCGGTCCAGACGGCGGAATCAGGTTAGAAAATGCCCGACTATATCTACCTCCTGGAAAACCGGCTTTCGGTTGACCAGCGCAATGCGCTCGCGCAGTTACGAACCGTCGCGCGCGACGCAGGGGTCATTCTTTTTCTGACTGGAGACGCCGTCCGCGATCTGACCAGCGGCCACGCCGTTCGCGAACTCGAGGTCGCCATCCATGGAAACGCCCTTAAGCTTAAGAAACCATTGGAGAAACTCGGTGGAAAGCTTTGGGGGGAGGACGAAGCTTCACGCAGCCTTTACCTTTGTTTTCCCGGCACTGTGCGCGTGAACGTCGTCAGTACGCACCGCGTGGAATATCCCAAGCCCGGAAAGCCTGTCTTCCACCCCTCCTCCATCCATGAAGATCTCCGCCGGCGCGATTTTACTGTCAACTCCATGGCCATTTCCCTTAACGAGGGCTCATTCGGCCTTCTCATGGACCCCTTGAACGGCGCGGCCGACATTGAGCTGCGCGCCTTGCGCATCGTCTCCAACTACGGCTTCATTGAAGATCCTTCGCTCCTCATCCGCGTCACGCGATTCCGTGCTCGCCTCGGTTGGGAGATGGACCCCAGAACCCAATCCCGCTATGAAAATGCCAAGAGCGAGGGAGTCATCGAGTACCTTTCTGCCCACGCGCGCAAGGAGGAGTTGGAGCAGATCGGCCATGAGGAGGATGGCCTGAAGGTTCTCCGCGCCCTCGAAGCGGAAGGCTGGATGAAAGTATTATTTCCTGCGTGGACCTCCGCAAAAGCCGATGAGGCCAAGCTGAACGCCCTTCATGATCTCGCTGTCCAACTCAATATGCAGGGAATTCACCCTGACATGTCTGCCGCCCAGATGCAGCTGCTCACCGCCAAGCTCCCCTCGCGCGATCTCTCGGCTCTCAAGAAATCCCTGCTGCGTCCCGGCTTCGTCGAGGAGTGGAATAAGTTGGACTCGCTGGCTGCAGGCTTTGCCAAATCCCTCCTTTCCAAGCAGAATGTCAAGCCCTCCGCCTGTTTCAAGTTGTTTATGAGCTATGACCCAGAAGCGATTCTTTGGCTTGGGTTTACAAGCAAGGATAAATCCATCCAGGAACGCTTCAATCTCTTCCTCAAGGTCTGGCCCGAAGCCCGTCAGCACATCCCGCATGTGCTCATGCAGGAACTGCGCATCACCCCCGGCCTGCCCGTTTATCCCGAGCTGACACAGAAGATCTTTCTTGAGCTGATCGATGGCAAGCTCACCACGCCGGAGGAGATGCGCGCATTTCTCGAACCGTATTCCCCGCCCGCGCCGCCTCCGCAGGTCACCATCAAACGTTCACGCGCCCGCCGCACCGGAGCCAGGCTCAAGGAGCAGGCAATGGAGGAAGATGAATCCGAAGAGGCCTTGCCTGAGGAGGACTTGGATTCGATCGGCGCAGACGACGAAGAGCTGGATCTCTCTGTCTTGCCAAAAGGCGCACTTGCCGTCGGGATCGAAGACGACGCGGATGGCGAGGACGAGGAAGAACTGGACGGCGAAGAGGTTGAACAGGCGCCCGCCAAGAAAGTCTCTGGAAAGAAAGGCCAGAAGAGCGCCCCCATCGGCAAGGCAGCCGTTGCCGGCAAAGTGGGGGTCGCCAGGCCGCCAGCTCCGGCGGCTTTGGCAAAAACTGCTGCTTCGAAGGCACAAGCCGCCTCCGCATCGAAGAGGCCTGCTGCTTCGCCAGCCAAGGCCGCCCAACCAGCCGCAAAGCTCTCTTCGACGAAAGCCGACGCCAGGCCTGCAAAGGCAGCTGTCAAAGCTCCGGCGAAGAAACACGTCCCAGCCAGGGCGGCTCACCCTAAACCAAAGGCAAAGTCGGCTCCGAAGCCGGTAAAAAAGGCCCATGCAAAGCCCTCCAGGCCGGCTACGAAGAAACCAGCCTCCAAGCCTCGTAAGAAGCGTTAACCCCCTTTCATCTGCGCGGGAATTCTTTCGCGGCAACCAGCTCGCTTTGGGCCGCGATGCACTGGCAGCCCGTGTTCCGAGAGCGTCGAATCAGAGTAATGCCGTGTCGCATCCGGTCAATCCCTTGTCATGGCTTTACGCATCGAACGCCGCGCCCAGTCCCGTCGCCCCTGCATCTCTGCACCGATCTCATCATTGCCGTTGCGGCACGCCGCGCAAGTGTGGAACACAACAGGAAGCCGGGTCCCATAAATCCCGTGCATCGACAATCCTCGTCGATGAAAAGGTTTAAGGTCCCCCTGCCCGCTGCCTTTTTAACCAAACATTTGCAACTCATTCGCTCCCGTGCATTAATCTGTTCTTGGTTCCCGGCGGTCGAAATGGGCACTCCAATGGGCCCCGGGACGAGGACCGACGGTTTGAGCCAATCCGTATTCGTTCTGGAAGACGACGCCGACATAGCCAGGCTGGTGCAACATCATCTCGAGGCTGCGAGCTTTGAAACTCGCTTGTTTCATTCCCCCACCAATCTCATTCCCGACGCCGAGCGCAAGCCGCCCGCGCTCTTTCTCCTCGACATCATGGTTCCCGGAGGCGATGGGCTCGACGTCTGCCGCCGACTGCGCAATCACGCCGGACTTTCCACCATCCCCATCATCTTTCTCACCGCTCGCGCCGGAGAAAACGATCGCGTTCTCGGTCTCGATCTCGGCGCCGACGACTACATCACCAAGCCATTCTCCACGCGCGAGCTTGTAGCCCGCGTCAAGGCCGTGCTGCGCCGCTTCGAGCGGCCCACGTCACCCTCCGTCATCAGCTTTGAAGAGATCGTTATCGACGCTGGCGCCATGCAGCTCAAGGTCCGCGGTGAGCTCACTACGACCACCGCTACCGAGTTTCGCCTGCTCGACTATCTCGCTCGCCATCCCGGGCGTGTCTTTAGCCGCGACCATCTCCTTGACGCTGTATGGGGCGACGCCCGCTTTGTCACACCTCGTTCTGTCGATGTGTATGTCCGCCGTATCCGTGAGAAAATCGAGATCGACCCGGAGAATCCACGCTACCTTAAGACCGTGCGCGGAGCCGGCTATCGTTTCGAACTGCCCAAGGGCGAGTAGGAAAAAACCGTAAGCTTTCTGCCCTCAGCCTTCAGCTCCCTCTTTCCTGGAGCGGAAATTGCCGAACGGCTCTCGGGGAGCTGGCCGCCGAAAGCTGCTTTGCTATGACCTCCAAAGTCTTCGCCAAACTGCTCGGCCTTTTCATCCTCCTTCTCGCGCTCTATGCCGCGGCCATCGGGGCCGCCTTGCGCATATTCGTCGAGCATTCGAGCCGCGCCGCCTTGCCCCTGCTTGGCCGTGAAGCCCTCTGGTCCGGCCTCATCGCATTGGCCCTCGCCGTCCCCCTGGCTGCATGGGTCGCCGGCCGCATCTCCGCCCGCTTGCGCCGCGTCGTCACCTTCGCTCGCCGCATCGCCGATGGCGATCTTTCCGCCCGCATCGACTCCCTGGGTTCGGCAACCCCGGGCGACGAGCTCTCCCCGGTGGAGGCCGCGCTCAATGAAACCGCCGTTCGCCTCGGCAGAGACTTTGCCGACCTTCAGAGCGGCCGCGACGAGCTGGCCGTGATGCTCGATTCCATGCAGGAGGCGGTCGTCGCCATTACCTCGGCCGGGTTCGTCCGCTGGTCCAACTCAGTCATGCAGCGCATTGCCGGATCGCAGCTTGTCCCCGGCCGCCCGCTTGTCCACTTTGTCCGCGATCCTGAGCTGCTGGCCTGCGTGCGGGGCGCCCTAGAACGTCGCGAGCTCTGCGTGGGCCGCGCCAGTCTGCTTGCGCCCGGCCAGGTCTTCGAGGTCAATGCCGCTCCTTTGCCGGCCGGCGGCGCGCTCATCGTGCTCCACGACGTTACCAGCACTGAAAACGCCCAAAAATCCCGCCGCGAGTTCGTTGCCAACGTCAGCCACGAGCTGCGTACACCTCTCACTTCCATCCAGGGCTACGTCGAGACGCTCATTGAGGATCCGCATCCCAGCTCCGAAACCACGCTTGAATTCCTCGGCGTCATCTTAAAAAACACCAGCCGCATGAATCGCCTCACCGAGGACCTGCTCGCCCTGGCCAGCGTCGAAAGCCCCGACTACAAACTCTCCCTGCAGCCGGTTCGCGCCAATCTTCTCCTCCAGGATGCCATCGACTCCATCGGCGGCATCGTCGTCGATTCCGGCGTTCAGCTCCAGTCCGGCGGCGCGCCCGATGCGCTCGTCATGGCCGATCCCGACGCCATGCATCAGGTCTTTGGCAACCTCATGGAAAATGCTCTTAAATATGCCCAATCGGGTAAGCGCATCCGCGCCGGCGCGCGCCTTCTCGCCTCTGAGGTGCAATTCACCATTCAGGACTTTGGTCCCGGCATCGCCTCCGTCCATATCGAACGCATCTTCGAGCGCTTTTATCGAGTCGATAAAGCCCGTTCGCGTGAGTCCGGTGGAACCGGCCTTGGCCTGGCCATCGTCAAGCACATCGTGCAGGCCCACGGGGGACGCATCTGGGCTGAAAGCGAGCTCGGCAAGGGCGCATCGTTCCACTTCACACTGCCTTTTGCGCCCGCTCCGCAATCCGCCCCGCAGCCTGCGCCCGCGCAACCCGCGCCCGATTCCGCCAGCGTCCAGCCCACACCCGCCGGCACACCCTCTTAGCCGGAACATCAACATCACTCCCCGGCTCCGCGCATCAATTTCTTCCTGTTCCAGTTCCGCGCCTTTGTGCGATCATCTCCCGTATCCTGTTTTTGCTCTCGTTTTCGCGCCTCGATTGGGTTTTGGGTTCGCTTTCAATCGCTGTTTGAATTCAATAT
>JASHSG010000343.1 GCA_030040935.1 Acidobacteriaceae bacterium
AAACCCTCCGCGGCTGCATGGACCTTTATCTCTTCCCCGAAGGTTATGGCGGGCTCTCGCTCATTGAAAACGACATTGCAAACCTCTGCCTCGTCGTTCGGCGGTCTGCTCTTCGCACCATCGGCGGCTGGCCTCAGCTTCTCGCATCAATCCTTAACGCCAATCGCCACCTGCGCCAGCTTTTCAAAGAGGCAACGCCGCTATGGCCGCGTCCGCTCGCAATCTCGCCGATCCCGTATGGCTTTCTCGCCCGCGAATCGCATGGCCTGTGGCGCATCGGCGACCAGGCCGCCATTATTCCGTCGTTCACCGGCGACGGAATCTCGATCGCGCTGCACAGCGCCGCTCTCGCCGCCCAAATGTTTCTTGCCGGCGCAAGCGCCCACAGCTATCAGCGCGCCTTGCACGCCCAGCTTTCACGATCCATGACGCTGGCAACCTTGCTCTCGCGTGCCGCCGTTACGCGTTTCGGCCGCGCCGTCGCGCCCGCCACGCTCACGTTTCTACCCGGCGCCATGCGGTGGATTGCCGCGGCAACGCGCATTCCTGAATCGTCTCTCGTTCAGCTGGGATTTGAGAATCCGCCGGCCGGCCTCGCCGCGCAGCAGCGTGTCTGACGCGCCGTCCGCGCTGCACCGGTTCCTGAGTGAGCGTGCCCCGAAGCCATCACGGCCCGGTGGCACTTCCCTTAAAAAGGAGCCACCTTGCGCAGCTCCAAAAATGGCGATAGCGACTCAGGAACCGGTCTACTGTATCGCCAATGCTTCTTCACGCACTGGAGCCGTCGCCTCGCGCCACGCCGTAATCTCCGCGTGCGTTTCATCCGCCGCCACGCGCCGGCCCGTATAAATCTTCGCTTCGCCAAAATGCAGCAGCGCCGAAAAGCGGCTCGCGCCCAGCACCTTCCACAGGTGGGTGACGAAGCTCTCATCGCCGTACCAGCACAACTCGCGCTCCTCCACGCCGCCGTCCAGCAGGTATCGAACTCCCGCCCAGGTAATTGGCGCGCCCGTCGAGGTTGCGGGATCGATGAGCCGCGAGTGAAACCGCAACACTTCCGTCCCGTCGGTGCTCGTGCCTTCAGGAAACAGCAGCACTGGAACCGGCAATCTGAGCCGTTCGCTGATCACTTCTGCAGCAGAGATCGCACTTTGCTTGCTCGAGCGGTCCAGAAAAATTGTCCCGCCCGATCGCGCCGCCTTGCCGAAAACCGGCCACGCATCCACTTCGACCTTCGAAACAAAAAAGCACGGCATCGCCGCGCTGATGATCACTATGTCGAGATAACTTAGGTGGTTCGAAACTACCAGCCCGTTTGCCGGCAATTTGCCGTCCACCTGCGACCGGATGTCGAGCGAGTGCAGCACCCCGCGCGCCGATTGTTGCAGCCAGAGCGCACGCTCCACCAGCGTCATACGCCCGCGCAGGCGCTTCAGCCAGTAACGAACGATGCAAAGTGCAATGGCAAAGGCCAGCGCCACAGCGCGCCGGATCGCGCGCAGCGTCATTCCGTCAGGGGCGCGAGGAAACGGTGGCGAGCCGCTGCCGAAAGCTGATTCAAATCCAGGAGCGTAAGAAAATCGATGGTGCGGAATTCGCGATCCCACGCCGGTGGCGCTGCAATGCGCGCGCCAATCGCCAAATATGTCTTCAAGAGCTTGGGAACTTTCACCACGGGCGAACCAAACGCCGAAGCTGATGGATGCCGCCAATCGGCAGCGCAGGCCGGCGGCTGTGCGCCCGGTTCTGGCTCGATCGGTTCTGAGCTTCCTGGGGGGCACGCGTATGCTGCGGTCGGCCGCGTCTCATATTCCGCTGGAACCCTGAAATTCTCAAGCTGGCGATACATCTGCCAACCCGCCGCCGGGTCATTGGAATTTAAAGAAGAGCAACCGAGCAGATAACGAAGCCCCATGTCGGTAGCATACTGCGCGATCCCGCGCCACAACAACATCAGCACCTCCGGCGTGCGATGCCCTCGGTCAATCGACGCGCGCCCCAGTTCCAGAATTCCAGGCCGCAACGGCTCATATGGCCCTGGCTCAAACTCCTGCTCCGAGTAATAGCCCAGTCCTCGCGCCGCCGTCGTGCCCGACTGCATGCGGTACGTCCCCACGACTCGCCGGCTCAATTTGTCCTCGACCAACAGGTGTTCGCACACCGCGTCGTACTTGTCCATGTCGAGCCCCGTTTCGTAAGAGCTCTCCAGTCCCTCGCCCAATTCAATATTGAACACTTTGAAGCGCAGCCGGCATGCCGCTTCTCGATCTTCGGCCGTCTCGGCCATCCGCAGCCGGTAGCGGCCCACATCGGCATTCACATGGTGCGCCCGTGCATGCGAAGTGTCGACCGGCAGTCCCGCCGGGAACCCAATTTCCACCAGCGGACTCGAATCCAGCGCCAGCTTCAATGGGACTCTTGACCGAGTCTTTGCGATCACACGAGCAGTATTGCGCCGGGACTATAAACGCACTGTCAACTTGCTGCGAAAACGGTGCAAAAATACTGCTCAATTTCTGGAGGATCGGGTGCAAAGGCAGCCGCTTTTCAAAACCTCAAAAAAGCCGAAGCGGATCCGCATGTTCGCAGCTCCGCTCCGGCCGCATGATGCTGGCGCCCGTTCCGCCCTTCCGGCTTTACCGTCCTCGCGAGGAGAATCCTCCGCGAGACGCCATCATGGTTCCTCGCGCCGCGAATCCTGCGCTCGCATATCCGCGACCTACGTATCCATGCGCATAGCTCCGCACGGCCGGAGAGTAGTTCCGCGGTGGGTAACTGTATCCGCGAACCACCGGGCCGCCAACGTATGGCCTCGGTCCATACGTGTAGGCGCCAACCCGCGGAACGATCGTAACGCCCACGTAAGGCATCACGCCCGGATAGTAGGGTGCCACGACTGGCGGCGCGTAGGCAACGTAAGGCGCAGGCGCGGGATACACAACTGGCGGCGCGTAAGCCATCGCCGGCGGTGCAGGTTGCTCCTCCGGCGCGGGCTGCTCCGGCACATACGACTGCTCTGGTCCCGCATCCGGCGCCTGCGTCGTCGGAGCCGGCTGCGGTGCATACGACTGCGGTCCGCGCTGGTACAGGCCATACGGATCGCGTTGCGGCTCCGGCACCACCGGAACCTGGATGTCATCCATCACCCGCAAGGTCAGCGTCGTCTCCGACTTCAGCGTCGGTCTCGGGCCGCGGCGCGGCAGGTTGATCAAATCGATCGGCCATAACACGGGAATCATCCAAAGCACTGTGTCACGCACGGCGTGGCCCTTGCCCAGGATTCGCCCTTGAGCATCGATCTTATATCCCGGCACGTCCACAACCTTCGCGCTGATCGGGATGACCGAATCGCCCAAGTACAGCCGGTCGAAGTCCAGTTCCATCCATCCCTTACCCACAAAGTGGCCGGGATCTTTATATTCGGCAAACTGCCCGCCCAGGTAGCTGTCGTATGGCAGCATGAAATCGCCGCGCCGGAACTGCACTTTGCACAGCACCGGGTCGCCAACCGCAGTCGTCTTTGAAGAGATTTTTCCATCGCCGGTCGTGCATGAGACCAGCGCTCCGGCGGGGATCAGCCGCGAGCCGGCATCCGCAAACAGCGATGGCGTCATCAGGAGTGAGAAAACCACGAACATTGCGCGTTTCATACACTGCCCTCCAAGGCAAAATGTGCCCGTGCGTCTCACGAGATTCACTCCCGCAGGCGGAATTTGACGGAGAAGCCCTGATTACTCACAGGAACACACGCGGGATTCAAAAGTTTCGTGGATTTTGAAATTTGTTTTTAGAGGGCACAGCCAAATCGGAGCCTGGCACGTCTAATGCGGTCACGCCACACAGAATCTGCCACGTTGCCGGTGCAAACCCGTAACACCGCATCTCGCGAGGCGAACGGCGCGCAAACGTTACGCGTTAGGCTCATAATTCAAATTCGGTCCCAGCCAGCGTTCCGCTTCCGCCACGCTCATCTGTTTCCGCCGCGCGTAGTCTTCCACCTGATCGCGATCGATCTTGCCCAGGCTGAAATACCGGCTCGCCGGATGCGCCAGGTAAAACCCGCTCACGCTCGATCCCGGCCACATCGCAAAGCTCTCCGTCAGTTCGATCCCCGCGTTCTTCTCGACATTGAGCAGTTTCCAAATCGTGCCCTTCTCCGTATGATCCGGGCAGGCTGGATAGCCGGGCGCAGGCCGGATGCCGCGATACTTTTCGTGGATCAAATCCTCGTTGCTCAGTTCTTCATCGCGCCCGTATCCCCACTCCTCGCGCACGCGCTTGTGCAGGCACTCCGCGAATGCCTCGGCCAGCCGGTCGGCAAGCGCCTCCGCCATGATCGCGTTGTAGTCGTCGTGCGCCGCTTTGAATTGATCGCACAACTCCTTCAACCCCATCCCGCTCGTCACCGCAAACGCTCCAATGGAATCTTCAAGCCCCGTCTCCGTCGGCGCGACAAAATCTGCTAACGACCGGCACGGCTCATTGCCTTCGCGGTCCGATTGCTGCCGCAAAAAATGAACTCGCGCCGTTACTTTCTTGCTGCCCTTGTTCGCGTACAGCTCTATATCGTCGCCCACCGCGTTCGCCGGAAAGAATCCATACACACCTCGGGCCCTCAGGAGCTTTTCATTCACGATCCGGTCCAGCAGCGAATTCGCCTCCTTGAACAACTGCCGTGCCTGTTCGCCCTGCTTCTCGTCCTCAAGAATTCGCGGATAAACCCCCTTGAGCTCCCAGGTGTGAAAAAACGGGCTCCAGTCGATGAACTCCCGCAATTGTTCGAGCGGAAACTCGTCCAAGACCCGAACGCCTGTGAAGGTCGGCTTCGCCAAATCCTCCGTTCGCCACTCGATCGGCGTTCTCCTCGCCCGCGCCTCTTTCAGCGAAACCACCGGCCGTTGCGGCGCCGAGTGCGATTTGCGCAGTGCGTCGTATTCGGCTTTGTGCTGCGCCACAAACTCCGGCTTTCCTTCTTCGCTTAATAAGCTTGTCGTAACCGGCACTGCCCGGCTCGCATCCAAAACGTGCACCACGGGCTCGCTGTAATGCGGAGCAATCTTCACCGCCGTATGCGCCCGGCTCGTCGTCGCCCCGCCAATCAGCAGCGGCAGCTTCATCCCCTGCCGTTCCATCTCTGTTGCCACATGCACCATCTCGTCGAGCGATGGCGTAATCAGCCCGCTCAACCCTACAATGTCCGCCCTCACCTCTCTTGCCCGTTCCAGAATCTTTTCCGCCGGGACCATCACGCCCATGTCGATCACTTCATAGTTGTTGCAGGCCAGCAC
>JASHSG010000038.1 GCA_030040935.1 Acidobacteriaceae bacterium
AAACTGCGCAACATCCTCGCGCGACTCGATGCAGCCGGTTCAGTCGAGGATATGAATTTGCCGGGCTTTAACCTGCATGCGTTGAAGGGGCAGTTGAAAGGCTTCATGGCGGTCACGGTTCGAGCCAATTGGCGAGTGATTTTTCGATTTGTCGAGGGCCATGCATTTGAAGTCGATTATCTGGATTACCACTAAGGAGGTTTCCCCATGCCGATGAAGAATCCGCCTCATCCCGGCAGCGTTGTCTTCAGCGAGTGCATCGAGCCGCTTGGCCTCACGATCACGCGAGCGGCGCAGGCCCTGGGCGTCACGCGCACCACACTCTCAGAATTGGTGAATGGCAAACGAGGCATCTCGCCAGAGATGGCCATTCGACTCTCGCAGGTCTTCGGCGGCAGCGCGGAGAGCTGGATTACGCAACAGGCTCAGTACGACCTTGCGAAGATTCCCGTGGGCCGGATTCGACTTAGGCGGCTGGCTGTGGCCTGAGGCGCTGTGTATTCGGCCTTAGGTCCGAGAATCTGTATCTGCAGGAGACTGTTCAGTGGGTTTGAGGCGCCAGCCAGGGATTCCCTTGACTAATAATTGTTTCCTAATCGAGTCGGCGATTGCCGCAGACTCGGCGACAAAGAGAAAATTCGCATGCGACGTGTAGTAGAAGGTGCATAGTCCCCTAGAAGTCAGCTCATTCATCTTGTCCCGCATGCAATGCTCCTTATCTCCGCCAAAACTAAAGCTTTGATCGAAGCAAACCAGAAACTCCGGATGGTGCTTTTCGATTACATCGATGATGAACGGCAGTGAAGCGTGCTTCTTTGTCGGTTTACGCGCCGGATTCTTCAGAGACGGTATTCGAATTCCTGTGCAGGGATCGAGAAAAATCGCATACGGGTGCGCTATTGATGAATTGAATATAGGAATTCGAGTGATTTGAGTGTAGCATCGCGAATTTCCTTAGGGATGAATGACCCGTCAGCATAGATTGGCGCTATTGATGCGAGGCTTTCAGCCCAGAACCGCTTGACCAAGTCGTAGGAATCGCCGAGAAAACTCTGATCCACATTCTCCCCCAAAATCTAGTGCCCTGGAATCATTCCCCAGAGCATGGCAAATGTCATTCCAATCACGATGATGCTTGTGGCCCAGGCAATCCAGTTCCAAAGGCGTGAGTTCTTGTGCTCGCCCATCAGGTCCGTGCGGTTGATGAGCAGCAGCATCAGAATGATGACCACGGGCAATAGCACGCCGTTAAGCACCTGAGAAAAGATGGCGACGTTGATCAGCTGCGCGTCGGGCAGGACAAGGACAGTGATTGCGCCCCCGGCGATGAGCAGCGTATAGAGCCAGTAGAAAAAAGGCGCCTCGCGGAAGCTCTTGTCGACACCCGATTCAACCCCCAGCCCCTCACAGACGGTGTAGGCCGTAGAAAGCGGCAGGATGGAGGCAGCGAAGAGCGAGGCATTGAAGAGCCCGAATGCAAAGAGGATGAAGGCGTAGTCACCGGCCAGCGGGCGCATGGCCTCAGCGGCGTCGGCAGCCACCTGAATGGCGCCCATGCCGTGCACGAAAAGCGTCGCAGCGCAAGCGACCACGATGAACCATGCGATGAGATCGGTGAAGAAGCTGCCGATAATTACGTCGAGGCGCGAAGCGGCGTAGTCCTTGACGCGAATCCCTTTCTCCACGATGGAGGATTGCAGATAGAACTGCATCCAAGGCGCGATGGTCGTGCCCACGACCCCGATGGCCATGTAGATGTAGGCTTTTTCTCCCCACACGGATTTTGGAGGAGGCTTGACGGTGGCCCACAGCGCATCGTGCCAACTGGGCTGGGAGAGCACGCCGGCAAAGATATATGAAATGTATACAAGCGAGGCCAGAAGGAAGATTTTTTCGGTGCTTTTGTAATCTCCGCGGATGACCAGAACCCAAACGAGAACGGCGCAGATGGGGACCGAGATGAGCTTGGAAACGTGAAACAAATGAAGGGAGCCGGCAATGCCGATGAACTCGGTCACGACATTGGTGTAATTGACCACGACGAGCATCAGCATAAGCACGAATGTGATGCGCAGGCCGAATTCCTCGCGAATAAGGTCGCTAAGCCCCTTGCCGGTGACCACGCCCATGCGGGCGCACATCTCCTGCACCACGATGAGCGCGACGGTGATCGGAATCATGGTCCACAGAAGGGTGTAGCCGTATTGTGCGCCGGCCTGAGAGTAAGTGAGGATGCCGCCCGAGTCGTTATCGACATTGGCGGTGATGAATCCGGGACCGAGAACGGCCAGGAACAGAAGAATCCGGATTCGCCAGCGCTTCCACATGGTGACGCGATGTCCTACGGTGGATTCATTGCGGTCTTGGATTTGCGGAAAATTATTCCTCACTGACCATAACAGGCTCGACCTCGTTGAAAAAAGCCTGGAGAGTCTGAATTCCTTCCGGGCGCCGATATCCTGCCGTTCGAACAACGCAGGACCACGACCCCGGGCAGCAAAAGACCCGCTCGAATCAATGCATCTTTGTTCGGGAAGAAGACTCTGCCAATTGTCCGCCTACAGTTTCTCGCGCAGGAAGCTGATGACGCGCTCGGCTTGCACCACGCCGACCATGCGGCCCTGCGAGTCGACAACCGGGAGCGCGTGAAGATTGTACTTGTCGAACATTTCGGCGAGCTCGTTCTGCTTGAGGTCCGGCGGACAAGAGATTACGCGAGGCTCGGAGAGCACGCTCAAGTGCGTGTCCGGCTGCGCCATCACCAGGCGAGCCAACGGAACGGCGCCGCGGAGCATGCGCTTCTCGTCGAGAAGAAAAACCTCGGTCACGGTCTCCGGATCACCGTCGAAGCTGCGCAGCGCCTGTACCGCCAGCGCCACCGTCGCATCGACGCCCAGGTAGACGAACTCGGTGGTCATGCTGCCAGCGGCGGAGTCTTCGTCGAACTCAAGCAGTTCCTCGACTTCCTGTCGCTCCTCCGGCTCCATCTCCTCGAGGATGGCGTCGGACTGTTCCTCGGGCAGTTCGGACAACAGATCTGCGGCGGCGCCGGGGTCCATCTCTTCTACGATGTCCGCGATGCGCTCGTCGTCAAGCTTCTCGAGCAGAGCTTTTTGCAGCTTGGGCTCAACCTCTTCCAGCGTCTCGGCGGCAACCTCTTCGTCCAGCGAGGTAAAGACGGCCTCGCGTTCGGCGGGCGCGAGATCTTCCAGGATGTCGGCCAGCTCCGAAGGATGGATGCCAGCCAGGCGCTCGTGCTCGATGCGCAGCTTGACTCGACGCGCGGGATCGGGCTCAATGACATCTACGAATTGCCAGGGAATTGCCCGCGCACTCAGCCTGCGCGAGACGGACTCAAGTCGCGCGCGCGGCAAAACGCCCTTGAAGACCCTGCGAAACGCTCCCCGCAGTCCTACCTCGACTTCAGCCACGCGCAGATGATTGGCCGCTCCCTGGTCGGTCCACTCCAGATCGACGTCGTTGACGCGGACCACCTTTCTGCCGTTGATATCGATGATCTGCCGGTCGACGAGGTCTCGCTGCAGAAAGAGAAAGTTGCCCTCGTCGCTGAGGGGTGAGACGGCTTCGGCGGAGCGCAACTCGAGCGTGCCTGCAGGAGTTTCCATGACCTCGTGCGAAGACACAATGGAGAGGCCGACGCGAGTCTTGAGCACAATGCCGGCCACTTTGCCGCCGTCCGGTCCCGTGGCTACCACAATGTCTTTGAGTTTGCCGCGCAACTGTCCACGCGCGTCGGTCACCGGCGTGCCAAGCAGGGCCGTGAGGCTGACTCGAATTGGAGCGCGCTGATCCATGCTCTGCCGCGTTGCGCGGGCTCTGCCGCGTTGCGTGGCCCCCATGATTGAGAGCTGGCCTATCGAACGCAGTTTACTCCCTCCGAGGCGCCGCGCGCGGCGCGAATGCACGACCCGGACAACCCAAGTAATCCTCTTCAACGCTTGACACAATCGCATACAGACTTGAAACTGCCAGCTAGGTCGATGGAGCGGAGGGTGGAGGCTGTGGACCCGCCCGCCGGAGGCAGAAGGCGGCCCGGTGAATGAACCGAGTAGAGGACGGCGGAGTTTCCGGCTTAGCTCCACCATGGAAAGCGTCAGCGAGGTGGAGCAGGCTGCGGACCAGCTGGCCACCGAGGCAGGTCTCGACGAGGACCAGCGCTTCCACATTGGAATGGCCGTGCGCGAGGCCGCCATCAACGCCGTGCTGCACGGCAACGAATACGACCCCGCACGCCAGATCGAAGTCGCAATGGAAAACACGGGCAAGGACCTGGTGATTGTGATTGCCGACCAGGGCCACGGATTCAATCCAGACAATGTGCCCGATCCTCTGGCTGCAGAAAACCTTCTGCGCGGAACAGGCCGCGGCATCTTTCTGATTCGGTCCTTGATGGATGAGGTGCATTTTCGCCAATTGCATCCGGGAACGGAACTGACGCTGATCAAGCATCTGGCGCCGGCGGGGAAAGCAACCTAGCACGGTGGCGGAAGCGCGGAGACAGGCGTATTATCATTTTTCGCGCAAAGTCGCCGGTCCGGGAGTTTTCCGCAAGCCGGCAGCGGTAAAGATGCTATAACCGATGTACCGATAAGGAGGGATTTTCCGTGGCACTTGCGATAGCTTCGAGGGAAGTGGATGGCGTGACGGTATTGGAACTCAGCGGCCGGATTACGCTGGGCGAAGGCAGCGTGCAGTTGCGCGACGCGATTCGCGACCTGATCAGCAAAGGACAGCGCAACATCCTGCTGGATCTTGGCGAGGTGAGCTACATTGATAGCTCGGGCCTGGGCGAGATGGTGAGCGCGTACACCACCGCCAAGAATCAGGGCGCAAAGCTGAAGCTGCTCAAGTTGACCAAAAAGGTCCATGACTTGCTGCAGTTGACCAAGCTGTATACCGTATTTGACATCTACGACGACGAGGCGGCCGCCGTCGCTTCCTTCAAATAGCGCCAAGTGAGTTTTTGAGTTTAAGAGGCCATTCCGCCGGGAATGGCCTCTTAAATTTTGCGCGCAAAAATCGAGCAGCCCCTCTAAAAGCTGACGTTGGGCACAGTTTGCGCGGCCGGGCTGGCGGTGAAGTACGCGTTGTTCTGATGGAAGCCGGCGATTCCGGCCCAAATACTATTTGGAAATTGCAAAATATAGGTGTTGTAGTCCTGGATCGCGTCGTTGTATCGCTTGCGCGCCACACTGATCCGGTTTTCTGTCCCGGAAAGCTCATCCTGCAGGCGCATGAACTGATCGCTTGAGCGAAGCTGCGGATAGTTCTCGGTGAGAACGAGGACCTTAGCAAGCGCGCCATCTAGCTGGTTATTCGCTGCGATCTTCGCTTCCGGTGTCTGGGCATTCATCAATCCGTCCCGGGCCTGCGCGATGTCGGCGAAGACGCTGCTTTCTTCCTTGGTGAACCCCTTGACGGTTGACACCAGGTTGGGAATCAGGTCGGCGCGCCGCTCCAGTTGCACGTCCACTTCAGACCATGCGGCCTTTACTGCCTGGTCTTTGCCTACCATTTGGTTTCTGGCGCTCACATAACTGCCAAAAACCACGAAGACCACGAGAAGCAAAACGCCCAAAACAGCCAGCGTAATTCCAAGTCCACGGCTCATATAGTTTGATTCTCCTTGGGCTTCTCATGGCGAGAAGCCACGCAAATCACTTTGCTGTTACCAGCTTCCTCCAGCGCCGCCCCCGCCAAACCCGCCGCCGGCGCCACCAAATCCACCAAAACCACCACCACCGCCGCCGCCGAAGCCACCTCCGCCAAAGCCGCCGCCACCGATCATCGGTCCACCGCGCCAGCCGCCGCCGCCCCATCCGCCGAAGAATAACCCCCAGCCAAAGAGCATGCGGAGCAGCGATCCTCCGCCAAAGAAGATCAGCAAGAGGATGATGAGAATGAGCTTTCCCGACGAGTCGCTCTGTGTTGCGGGTTGTGATTGGGGAGGAGGCTCCTGCTGATTGAGCGTGATTTTGGCGTCATCGGCAATCACCTGAGCAATTTCGCCGACCGCGAGCGTCACGGCTCCGTCGAAGTCGCCGGCCTTCAGGTCGGGAACCATCTCGCGGCCGATGTCGCCAGTCTTGCCATCGGGCAAAATCCCTTCGAGCCCGTAGCCGACTTCGATGCGGTATTTGTGGTCGGCCACGGCCAACAGCACCATGGCGTATCTGTTGTCGCCCTTGTTGCCCATCTTCCAGTGGTCTTCAAGCTGATTGGCATAGTCCGCCGCGTCATCTCCATTGAGGTCATGCACGGTGACAACCGCGATTTGCGCATTGGCCTGCGAGTGGTCGAGCTGATCACAAATCGAATCCAGCCGGGTAATCGCCTGCGGCGAAAGCGCGTGGGCAAAATCGCTCACATAGTCGGTGGGTTGGGGCAGACTTGATACCGGTTCGGCGCGCGATGGGAGGGGGATGAAGGCGGAAAGAACTGCCAGCGATGGCAGAAACAGGGTGAAGCGCGTGCGCCCAAGGCCTCTCATTCCTCCTCCATTGTACGTGGATGAGGCGCGGCAAGTTCCCCGTGGCTGCAGGCTCTAAACTGAAATAGAAATGAGCCAGATTCCGCTTCACTCGCCCCCTGTTGCGCGCAAAACCCACAGCGAAACGCGAATGCATGGAGTGCTCCTCGTCGACGACTACCGGTGGCTGCGCGATAAGGAGAATCCAGACGTGACAGCGTACCTGGAGGCGGAGAATGCCTACGCAGATGCGGTGATGGCGCCGCTCGCCGGACTGCGCGAGGAGCTTTACCAGGAAATGTTGAGCCATGTGAAGCAGACCGACGTCTCGGTTCCCTACCGCGACGGCGCCTGGTGGTACTACACGCGAACCGAAGAAGGGTTGCAGTACGGCATCCATTGCCGGAAGCGCGGCGGGACTGAGGGGCCAAATGCCGCCGCGGAAGAAGAAGTCCTGCTGGACGGAAACGAGCTGGCGAAGGGTCACGCCTTTTTTTCCATCGGCGACACCGATATCACAGACGATGGCCGGTGGCTTGCGTACACGACCGACACCAGAGGCTTTCGCCAATTCACGCTGCGCATTAAGGACCTCGAAACGGGCAAGACTCTCGCTTATGAGGTGGAACGCGCCGGATCCGTGGTCTGGGCAGCGGACAATCGAACCCTCTTCTACACCGTTGAGGATGAACAGCAGAAGAGGCAGTACCAGCTTTGGCGCCACGATCGCATCGAGCAGCCCGGTCAGGATGTCCTGGTGTTTCAAGAAGACGACGAGCGATTCAACCTGGCGGCGGGGCGGACGCGCGACGGCGAGTACATCGTGGTCGCATCGGCCAGCCACACGACGAGCGAGGCGCGGGTCATGCGCGCGGATGGGACTGCGGGCAGCTTCGCGGTGATTGCGCCGCGCGAGGATGAGCACGAGTATTCGGTCGACCATCGAAATGGATTTTGGTATATCCGGACCAATGATCTTGGGCGCAATTTCCGCCTGGTGACCGCTCCAGTGGCGACGCCGGGCCGGGAACACTGGACCGAACAGATCCCGCACCGCGAAGCCGTCATGCTCGAGGACGTCGATCTTTTCGCTGGGTTCTTCATCGCCTGCGAACGCGAGGATGGACTGCCCCGGCTCAGACTCTGGAGATTTGGCGGAGAGGGCGCCGAGGCGGCGGCGGCCGGCGAGATTGCCTTCCCCGAACCGGCTTACAGCGCGCATCCGCACGTTAATCGAGTCTTCAATACGATTGCGTTTCGCTATGCATACCAGTCGCTGGTTACGCCGAGCTCGGTGTATGAGTACGACGTGGCGACAGGCGCGTCGACGCTGCTGAAGCAGCTTGAGATTCCGGGAGGGTTCGATCGCATGCTTTATGCGAGCGAGCGGATCCGCGCCAATGCGCCGGATGGCGTCGCGATTCCGGTTTCGCTCGTGTACCGCAAGGACAAGCGCGAGCCGGGGAAAAACCCGCTCTACGTATATGGCTACGGGTCCTATGGCTATTCGCTGCCGCTCGGCTTCAGTTCCAATCGTCTGAGCCTGCTCGATCGCGGCGTGGTGATGGCGTACGCGCATATTCGCGGCGGGGGCGACATGGGTGAGCCGTGGCACGACGCGGGAAAGATGCTGGCGAAGCGCAACTCGTTTACGGACTTCATAGCCAGCGTAGAAGATCTTATTGCGCTGGGCTATGGCGATCCCGGGCGCGTGGCGGCCGAAGGCGGCTCGGCGGGGGGCTTGCTGATGGGCGCGATCGTGAACATGCGCCCGGAACTGTTCCGCGCCATCGTTTCGCACGTGCCGTTTGTCGACGTAATGAACACGATGCTCGACGCATCGCTGCCGCTCACGGTTCCCGAATACGAGGAATGGGGAGATCCGAACCGGGAGAGATACTTCAAGTACATGCTGAGCTATTCGCCCTACGACAACCTGCGCGCAGCGAGCTATCCGGCAATGCTGGTGAAGACCAGCCTGCACGACAGCCAGGTGATGTATTGGGAGCCGGCGAAATACGTGGCGAAACTGCGAACGCTGAAGACGGATTCGCATCCGCTGCTGCTGGTGACGAATATGGAGGCCGGGCACGGCGGGGCGAGCGGGAGATACGACTACCTGAAGGAAATCGCTCTGGACTATGCGTTCGTGCTGCGTGAACTGGGAGTTGCGTGCTAAAGTTGGGCGAATTCTTGTGTCGGGTGCATTGCAATGCGGAACCTGAGTGTGTGCTTTGTTTTTTTTGCGCTCGCCGTAGTGACGGCGTATGGGCAAGATCAAGTGGCTCCGTCAGCTCAAGACGGATCAACCAACGTCAAGCCGGCTGCGCCGGCGCCCGACAAGGATGGCGCCTATCAAGCAGGTCCCGGAATCACACCGCCGGTGCTCACAAAAGCCGTCGCGCCGCAGTATCCTTCCGCTGACGATCAAGGTCCGCGCCGCTTTCGTTTTCTGGCGGTCGTTGGCGTCGATGGCAGCGTCAAGCTGCGAAATGTTATCCCGAACATTGGGAGTGCTTATCTTGAGAATGCGATTGCAGCAATAAAGGCTTCCACATTTCAACCTGGGACCTTGAACGGACTCCCGGTTCCGGTGCTTGTTTGCCTGAGTGCGGGATTCTCTCCGTTCAGGCCGCCGTCCATCGAGATTGTGGATTGCAATCAACCAGGATTGGGAAATGGCTTCGGAGGCACCCCGCCTTCAGAGTTGGCCAACGACCCTCTCAGGCTCCCGCCCGGTGCGAAACCGCCCACGGTGGTCCACTCCGTTATCGCCGAGATGTCTGACGATGCTCGAAGGAACCACTTCGAAGGCATCGTTCTTCTATCAACTGTGGTGGACGAACAAGGCATGCCAACCGAGATTCGCGTGGAACGATCGGCCGGCCACGGGTTGGACGAGAATGCGATCGCGGCCGTGAGCCAATACCGGTTCCGGCCGGCGACACTCGATGGAAAACCGATCTCTGCGCGAATAAGAATCGAGGTCTCTTTTCGATTTCGCAACTAGGTTGTCGGAGTGGTGAGACAACCTGTGCTCTCTCGGTTTCGTCTACGCGCCGCTCCTCAACTCTGCGCGTGTTTTCTCCAGGCTGGCCGCGTCTTCTACGTTCAGCGACTTCAGTTCGGGATCAATTTGCTTGAGCAGTCCGCAGAGCACTTTGCCGGGACCGACCTCGATGAATAAATTCGCGCCGGCAGCCTTCAAGGACTGAACACAATCCACCCAGCGGACAGCGCCGGTCACCTGGCGAATGAGCGCGTCGCGTGTGGCGTTGGCCGTGGTGACCAGGCTGCCGGTCACGTTGGCAGCGACTGGAATGCCCGCATCGTGCACGGCGATCCCTGCGAGCACTCGAGCGACCTCTTCCTGAGCCGGTTGCATGAGCGCGCAGTGGAATGGCGCACTCACAGGCAGCGTGACGGTGCGGCGCGCGCCTTTGGCCTTGCAGATGGCGGCAGCCTTTTCGACGGCTAGTGCTGCGCCGGAGATCACGGTCTGCCCGGGCGAGTTGAGATTCGCCGCCTGAACGGTCAGGCCGGTTTCGCGCGCGGCGTCGGCGCAGGCCTCGGCAACCTGAGCGGAATCGAGCGCGAGCACCGCGGCCATGGCTCCCTCGCCGGGAGGCACAGCTTTCTGCATAGCTGCGCCGCGGGCTCTAACGGCGCGGACGGCGTCACCAAATGCGAGCGTGCCGGCAATGACGTGCGCCGACCACTCGCCCAGCGAATGGCCCGCGGCCAGTGCCGGGAACACGCCGCGTTCGGCAAGAACGCGCGCCGCTGCCACGCTCACCGTCATAATGGCCGGCTGCGTGTTTTCGGTCAGGCGCAGGTCTTCTTCGGGACCTTCGAAACAGAGCTTTGAGAGCGGGAAGCCGAGCGCGGCATCGGCCTCGGCAAAGGTTTCGGCGGCTAACGGGAATTGTTGGGCGAGCTCCCGGCCCATTCCAACGGCCTGCGATCCCTGCCCGGGAAACAGAAACGCGATCGTGCTGGTCATTTCAGTGAGATTTTATCGTGGCGGGCGAAAGAAAGGTCTCATTCCATGAGCAAAAGGCAACCGCAGATCCTTCGACTCCCCGCTTCGCGGGATCGCTCAGGATGACCGCGGCGAGGAAGGTCGAGGTCGATGGTGACTTGAGGGCCGCGGTCAGTTCCAGCGCTTCTTGTCGTCGGGGTCGTCGTCGATGAGGTGGCCCTGGCCGTCAAATTTGACGGTGCGGCCCTGCGACCGCATATAAACCTCGAACTTTCGGGCTGAACGACGGCGCTTCCATCGGTAGTAGCGGTTGCGGAGGCCGTACCAGCCCTCGCTAAACATGAAGGACATTCCGCGCCGCGGCGCCATGCGCACGAACGCGAAGCCGGCAAGCGCGCCGCCAAGCTGGGCGAAGGCGTATATCCGCTCCTCACCAAAGAGCATGGCCACCGCAACGAGGGCGTAAATGATCGCCATGTAGCGGGCCTTGATGCCGACAACAAAAAACAGGAGGAACTGAGTGTCGCCATAGAGGATCCCAATGGCCACCAGCAGTCCGAAGATTCCGCCGAAACAACCGAAGAGCGGATTGACACTGGTAAGCAGTGAGGGTGCCAGGGTGCTCAAGACCAGATAAAGGACCAGCGCCGCAGCGGCAGTGCCCAGAACGGAGACCGCGTAGAGGCTGGTGACCCAGCCGGCGTCGTGAAAGGCTTCGAGAAATCCGGCAAGGAACCATAGCGAGAGCAGCTCGAAAAGCGTGGAGAGAATTCCGAGGTGCACAAAGCTGTATGTGAGTGGCTGCCATAAGGCGCCGTGCATAAATGAATAGGGATCGAAGAGCAGCCAGCCGGCAATTCGCGCCGCCGAGGAAGACACCAGTGTCGCCAGCGCGAGGACAAAGTAAGCAGCCAGGTTAACAAGGATGAGGCGGCGCGTTGCGCCTTTGAAGTCGGGAAAGGAGAACGGACTGGCGCCAAATCGCGGCATCGTAGTCAACAGGGTATACGCTGAAGCACGCCGGTGTCATTGCGCCCGGAGAGAAGCAGAGAAAATGGCCTCGTGTGACGAATCAGCGCGGGAAAGAGGCCTGTGCGGCGGGCTGGGCGAGGCCAACTGCCGTCCGAAAAAACGCATCGTCTAATGGGTATGAAGGGATTTTCAGAGCCATGAATGTGCTGGGCATGTTTGCATCTTTTGGGTCTTGACCTAGGGCCGGGTTCTCCCTAAAACTAGCGATGGTTGCCGAATCAGGCTGGGCTTATCCCGCAATGCGATTCGGTTCAGAAAGTGAGGAGGCTGCCATGCCCAGCTGCCCAGAATGCGACACCGCCCTGGACATTGAAGTCGACGAAGTGGAAGAAGGCGACGTGATAGCTTGCGAAGAATGTGGAACGGAGTTCGAGGTGGTCGGCGTCGAACCGCTGGAGTTGGCGCGCGTGGAAGAGGGCATCGAGGATGAAGAGGATCTCTTCGAAGAGGATGAGGAGGAGTAGGAATGAGGCGAGCCGGCGTGCTGGCGGCAACATTATGGAGTCTTCTTGCATTTGCAGCTTTTCCCGCAGGCCCGCGAAATGCATTTCTATCTTCGGCAGCGCTGGCTCAGAACATCGGCATGCGCACAGTATCGGGCACAGTGCTGGATGAAAACTCGTCTCCCGTCTTCGGCGCCACGGTCTTCCTCAAAAACGAGAAAACCAAGACAATTCGCAGTTTTGATTCGACGGCCGACGGCCACTTCCACTTCGCTCAGGTCGACATGAGCACGGATTTCGACCTATGGGCGGAGAAGGATTCCAGAAAGAGCGCCACAAAAACCGTAAGCTCGTGGGACTCGCGCAAGGAATTCATCACGGACCTGAAGTTGAAATAGGCCATCGCGTTCCGCGTTTTGCTCGTCATCCGCCGCCTGGCCCCACTTTCTTCATCGCGGAAACCCCGGCGTGAGTTCTAGCCATCGAGCCTCTTCGCTACGAGCTCATTGAGCAGCGCGGGGTTAGCCTGGCCCTTCGATGCACGCATCACCTGTCCCACAAAGAATCCCGCCATCGTTTTCTTGCCGCTGCGATACTGCTCCACTTGCTTCGGATTGGCGGCGATCACCTCGTCAATTAGCCGCTCAAGTGCCGCCGCGTCGGTGATCTGCTCAGGTTTCTCGCGCTCATAGACGGCGCCAAAGTCCTCGCCTTTTTCAAAGCTCACGTCGAGGAGCTGTTTGAGCTGTTTGGAGCTGATCTTGCCCTCATCGAGCAGATCGGCAGCCAGTACAATTCCAGCCATTGTTACGGGAGATTGGTCCAGCTCCAGCCCCAAGGATTTCAGCCGGCCTCCCACTTCGCTCAAAAGCACGTTGGCCACGCGCCGCGGATTGCGCGCGGTCTTTGCGGCGGCCTCGAAGCGGTCGGCAGATTCGCGTGAGGCAGTCAGCGTGTGCGCGTCCTGCAGGCTCAGATCGTATTCGGCGATCATGCGTTTCCGCCGCGCCTCCGGCAATTCCGGGAGCCTCTTCCTGGTTTCGGACAGCAGTTCAGCAGGCACGATCAACGGCGGCAGATCCGGTTCGGGAAAATAGCGATAATCGTGCGCCTGCTCTTTGGTACGCATCGAGTACGTTCGACCTTCGCCTGCACTCCACAGCCGGGTCTCCTGCATCACGCGCCCGCCGGAATCGATCAATTCAACCTGGCGCTCGATTTCGTACTGCAGCGCCGCGCGGATGAATTTGAAGCTGTTGACGTTCTTCACTTCGACCTTGGGACCGAACTTTTCCTCGCCTACGGGACGGACGCTGACATTGGCATCGCAGCGCAGCGATCCCTCCTCCATATTGCAATCGGACACGCCGGTGTAAAGCAGTATTTCCTTGAGCCGGGTGAGGTATTCAAAGGCTTCATCGGGAGCGCGCATGTCGGGGTCGCTGACGATCTCAATCAGCGGAGTCCCGCACCGGTTCAGGTCGAGATAGGTTCGCGTTGTGGAGTCAGCAAATCCTTCGTGGAGGCTCTTGCCCGCATCCTCCTCCATGTGGAGGCGCGTAATGCCGATGCGTTTCGTCGTCCCGCCGGCCGAGGGAATATCGATCCAGCCGCACTCGGCCAGCGGCTCGTCGTATTGCGAAATCTGGTAGCCCTTGGGCAGGTCAGGATAGAAATAATTCTTGCGCGCGAAGATCGACCGTTCGCGCACCTGGCAGTTGAGGGCCAG
>JASHSG010000344.1 GCA_030040935.1 Acidobacteriaceae bacterium
GATCGGATTTTGCCGGATGGCGCCGTTCGCTCATACACAACCCGCGAGCGCCAGTCGAACGAAACAATCCATTCCATGCTCGAAACCAGCGATGGCGCGATCTGGTTCGGCCAGCGCCACGGCGTTCTGACACGTTTCCAGAACGATCGGTTTGCCACGTTCAAGTACGAGCGATCGAGCAAGAACGCCATCAATTCGCTGCTTGGGGAACGCGACGGCAGTTTGCTCGTCGGAACCTATGGCTCGGGCGTGGCCCGATTCAAGGACGGACGGTTCGAATTGATTCGAGCCACAGGCGAGGTTCCGGCGATGGCCGAGGCGGCTGACGGAACCTTGTGGCTGGGCACGGACGGTGAGGGCCTGATTCGGATCAAGAAGGGGATCGAAACCAGCTTTACCAAGGCAAAGGGGCTGCTCAGCGATCATATTCTGGCCCTTGACCTCGACGAAAAGGGCGTGCTTTGGATCGGCTCGTCATCGGGCGGGTTGAACAGGATCGAAGACGGAAGAATCACCTCCTACACGCCGGATCAGGGGCTATTCGATACCACGGTAGGGAACATTCTCGAAGACGGCTTCGGCAATCTCTGGATGGGATCGGACAACGGCGTTTTCCGCGTGGCAAAGAGCGAACTAAACGACTTCGCAGCGCAGCGCATTTCTTCAGTGCACAGCGTTGCCTATGGAACCCAGGACGGTCTGCGTTCTCGTGAAACCATGCAGGGCGGGACAGGGACCGCGTCGAAGGGACCGGATGGACGGCTTTGGTTTTCCACCATGCGCGGCTTGTCGGTCGTCGATCCCGCACACGCCATGAGCAGCGATCGGGCGCTCGAGGTGCTGATTGAAGACGTCTCGATGAATGGCAAAGCGGTTCAGGCAGTCCCCGTGATTCAGGTGGGTCCAATGGTGAGCCGGCTTGAGATTCAATTCACCGTGCCCAGTTTTGTTGCGCCGGAGCAGATTGAATTCCGCTACATGCTCGATGGTTTCGACGATCGCTGGAGCGCAGGTTCGCTGCGCCGAACCGCCGACTACACCAATTTGCCGTCCGGTCATTATCGCTTTCTTGTGGAGGCCAGCCGCGACGGCGCCGAATGGAGCGCTGCCGGCGAGTCTCTGAATCTTTCCGTCGTGCCCCCGTGGTACAGGACGACGCTGGCAAAGATCGTCTGTGCCGTTGCCGTTTTGCTCCTTACCTGGCTCGTGGTGGAACTGCGCACGCGAAGCCTGAAACGGCGTCGCGACGAGCTGGAGCGGCTGGTTGTGGACAGGACCGCGCAGTTGGAGATCGAGAAACAGGGCCTGCTGAGAGCGCGCGAGGCCTTGCAGTTCCAGGCCGCACACGACTCTCTGACCGGTTTGTGGAGCCGTGGTGCGATCCTCGACCAGCTTGCCCGCGAATTGGAGCGAGCCAGGCGCGAGCGGACTGTGCTGAGCGTGATCCTGGGCGATCTTGATCACTTTAAAGTGGTCAATGATACGCGCGGCCATCTTTGCGGTGACTTTGTGCTGCGCGAGGCCGCTCATCGCCTGGTGGGACTCATGCGTGGTTACGATGCCGTCGGTAGATACGGGGGCGAGGAATTCCTCATCACTCTGCCCGGCTATGACGCAGTAAGAAATCCCGCGCGCACACGGGAACTGGTGGAAGAGATCGCGGCGCGGCCTTTTGACTGCAATGGAACGGAGATCACCGTCACTTGCAGCTTCGGCGTAGCCAGCGCCTCGCCCTGGCTTGATCAAACCACCATCGACGACCTGATTCGACGCGCCGATAATGCGCTTTACCAGGCAAAGCGCAACGGCCGCAATCGCGTGGAATACGACGCCCCGTATTCGCCCGTCAATACCATCCAATAGCCGAAGCCCCTCAGCAATTTATCCCTGTCGATGCCGCGCGGTTGGTTCTGGCTCCGCGCCAGTAAAGGATCAGACCCAGCAGGATTGAGGCCGTGGTGGCGATGCCCACTTTGAGCACAAACATCAACTTGCTGGCGGAGTCGCCCGGAGCGATGAGGGAAACCACAATCCCTACAACAACCACGAAGAAACCAAGACAGCCACAGATCCACACGCCCGCAATTCCTCCGGGAACGAGTACAGCATGCGGGTTTTCTGAGCGGTCTTTGCGTCCTGAGAGTTTGATGACGGCTGCGAACATATACAAGAACGGGATGAAGTAGAGAATGATGGCAATGTCGACCAGAGATTGATAGGCGCCGCGCGTGGTTTCGTTGATCTGACTGAGAAGAAGAATGACGCCGGAGATCACGGCCTGCACAAGGATCGAAACATAGGGCGTCTTCCAGCGAGGATGAATTTTGCCGAATGCGGCGGGCAGATAGCGGTCGATCCCCACCTGAAAGGGCACGCGCGCGACCCCGGCAACAGTGCTGCCGATCCCGCCTGCATTGCCCGCGGTCACAAGAATGGCGGCGATGACTCCAATAAATCCGATGCGCAGGGCTAAAGAGCCAATGGCAATGGCTTGAAAAACGCCGCTCCGCGGATCGATGTCGGCGCCCGGCGCCACCGCCAGCAGGGCGAAGGTTCCGGCGATGTACATGAGGGCAATAAGCGCGCCGGCGCCGAATACGGCACGCGGCAGAACTTTGCGCGGATTGTGGACTTCCTCCGCCATGCAGGAGACAAGTTCGAGGCCGGTAAAAGCGAAAGCGATCTGCGACCAGAAGTTCACCGTGTTCCAGTCCCAGGTGGGCATCATGTTGGCCGCGGTGAAATGGGTGACGGTGCCGTGCCGCGCGCAAACCAGCAGGGCCACGATGACCAGAATCAGCAACGGCACGTAGGTTCCCACGCCTCCCGCGTTCTGCAGCCATTTGCCGATGTTCAAGCCGATCAGGTTAAGCACCACCGCGATCAGAAGCAGAGCCAGAGAAACCCAGAGAAGAAATGGGCGGCTTTCGGCCAGTGTCGCGCCGTGGCTGGAGGAAATGTAGGCGGACATGGAGGCGCTGGCGAGGAGAAGTCCGGGAAAGTAGAAAACCGTCTGGATCCAGTAGGACCATCCCGCAATGAATCCGTGAAAGGGGCCGAAAGCGTCGCGCGCCCAGGCGTAAAGTCCGCCCTCTTCGGGGAACCGGGACGAAAGCTCGTTAATGACCAACGCGCTGGGGACGAAGAAAAACAGTGCGGCGATCAGCCAGAGGCTGATCGAAGAGGTACCGTTGTGCCCGGCGGCGGCGATCCAGCGCGGCCCCAGCACCTGGGCAATATTGAAGAGCATCACATCCCAGAAGCCCATGGTCTTGCGCAACTGCGGGTTGGAGTTGCGCGCGCGCGGCGCGGGCACGGTCATGCGGTCACCTGGTTCGAGGCGAAAGATGAAGCCTGTATGCGGAAATCATAATGGACCGGCGTGAGCGGCGGCTTTATTGGTCCCGGATCCAGTGTTCGGTGCGGCCCAGCAATGGAATGAGGAAGTATCCGTGCAGGCGGAGTTTTTTGCCGCCGTCCTCAAGCGCGAGTGAGGCGCGATATATCCTGCCGCTCTCCGGATCGAGGATCTGTCCTCCGGTCCATTGATTGCCATCCTGCACAAATCCCCACAGCACCTGAAGACCCACGAGAGGTTGGTCTTTCAAGGCGCCACTGCAAAGGTAGCAGGTGGGATGCGGCACGGGAGGATCAAAGAGTTCCTCGATGGTTCCATAAAGCTTCCCGTTGTTCTCGCGAATCTCGACGATCGACTTTATCTTGCCGGAGGCGTCGTCAACCGTCTTCCACAACCCCTTGGGAGTTGCCAAATCGGAGTTTGGCGCGGGGGCAGCCTGCGCCGGTGCTGGTGGTGACGACCCGGCCAGCAGACCGAGGAACAGAACCTGGGCAGTGAAGAAGCGTCGGCAGGGGGCGGACATGAGTTCGGTCTGCGTGCAGGAATTTAGACTCGTTGTGCAGTGGGAGGTTTCACGCTGACCGGTGCGGTTCGCGTGGCGGGCTATCCGGCATTCTTGGCGGCCTGCGCTTCATGTTCGGTCGCGGGTCTGTCGCCCGCGATGTTCGCCGGGGCAAGGCTGGAAGAATCAGGATTCGATGGATCAAGGGATTCAAAGCCCTCCGATCTTGCCGCATCGAGCAAAGCAACCGAAGAAGCAACAAATGTGATTCCGGTGCCGGGGAACATGTCGCGGGCAGTGAGTGCGGAGCCGAGCTGCAGGGCTTCGGGCCATCGCAGAGCGGTGCGGTCGAGAAGCTGGCGGGCCGATTCCAGCACACCAGGGTTCAACGGCTGCTGCACCATGCGCCCGGCTTCAATGCGCAGCAGATCGAGGACGGCCGCGGCATCATTGGAAGTGATTTGCCCGGACCGCTCGCGACGCCTGATGGCGGCGTAGACCTCCAGCGGCGTTGCGGCAGAGATCAGCTTGCGGTTGTCCTCAACCGGCTCGAGCAGGCGGATCAACGCATCAGTGCCGGGCTCGCGCACAAACAGCTTGGCGAACGCGGTAGCTTCAAGAAAAAAAAAGCTCACTGGCTCCCCCGATCCTCATTGATCGCAGCAGCCACCGGTTCGCCCTGCACCTCAATCGGGTGGAATCGCTGCGCCTCCTCGGGAATGCCAGCCTCGGCCCGGTTGAGGCGGATGGTGGTGGTGGGATATGCCGGAGTCTTGGGGTTCGCGATCTTGCTGGTGATCACGACGCCGCGCTGAATGGCCTCGGCCAGTACGGCCTGTCGCGTTTCCGGATGCTGGTTCCAGCCAAAAGCCTTTCGCGGGAGAAAGGAATCGCGGAACCACTTGAGCGCGATAAAGGCGTGGCCGCCGCGCTCCGCTTCCGCCAGCGCCGCGCAGAGTTCTTTGACGCGAGCATCTAAATCCGCGGGCGACGCCACGTCCTCTTCGAGATTTTCCTCCACGGCACGACTGGCGCGGGACGCGTGGCTCAGGCGCGGAGTCGACTCTTCACCGTCGATGCGCTCGAAGTATATCCGCACCTCGTCATCCTCAGGCGACCAGGTGTCGGCCGAGGCATTGCGGCGCTTGCTGCGGCCGTTTTCGCTGCATAGCTCGACGATGGCCTGATATCCCGGAGGAGCCAGGAATCGAAGCGCTCGCACCAGGCCGGGATCCTGCGAGTAAGCCAGCTCATTTAATGCTTCTTCAATAATTTCCTCAGCTGCAGGGATTGTCAGGGCGCCGATTTCCACAGGATTCTGCGCAGCTCTCGTCATTTTCATTTTTCTCTCCCTATACAGCTGTTCGCGGTCGCGGAGCAAGCACATTCACCGGCCACGTTGCCAAATTGGCTCGGAGCTGCGCCGCGCGCATCGAACAGCGGCCTTCGAACTAAAACATCCCAAGGCGCTCGTTGGAACGAGGAAGACGGGCTTCTATTCCTCTATTCGGAGCAATAAGAATGCGATATCCCGATTGCCTCGACTGGCTGTGTTTACAGTTTCGGCTCCCCCAGCCGGCGGGAAAATGCCCACAGAAACCCTTGAGGCGACGAATAATGATCCATAATAGGCACGGTCCCGCGGCCTGACAACATTTATTTGCCGTGGAAGTTGTGGAAGGAACCTACCCGGAAACAACCCCCGTCTGCTCTCCGTTTAGCGCGGATCTTCCTGGCTCCGAACACGCTTCCCCGAAGGCAGACGGCGCCGTTTTGCTCCCGCCCGACGCCGGAATTCGTAAAATAGGTATATGCGTCGCTGTTTGCAGTTGCTTCTCTGTATCTCCCTTGCAACCCCTGTACTGCACGCCGAAGGCCAGCCATTCGATCTATCCGGACCGAAAGTGGATGTGCACGTTAAGCGCGGAGATGTCACGCTCCCGATCTCTGAGGTGCCCAATCTTTTGCCCGGTGACCGGCTCTGGGTCCATCCGGACCTGCCGGAGAGCCAGGCCGCGAATTTTGTACTGGTGGTCGCCTTTCTGCGCGGCTCCACAAATCCCCCGCCCGCGGAATGGTTTACCCGCGTGGAAACGTGGACGCGCGAGGCACGCGAAGAAGGAGTTTTTGTCACCGTTCCCGCGGGGGCACAACAGGCGTTGCTGTTTCTTGCTCCGCAGACGGGAGGCGACTTTAATACTCTGCGCAACGCGGTGCGCGGCGAACCCGGCTCGTTTGTGCGCGCCGACCAGGATCTCGAGGCAGCTAGTTGGGAGCGAATGCGGCTGGATGCTTACCTGGACGACGTGAAGGTGAGCAGCGAGTTTGATCCCCAGGCGCTGAAGACGCGCACGGAAATGGCGGCGCGCAGCCTCGGAATCAAGATCAATGAGAGCTGCTTCGAAAAGCCGGTTGAGGAACAGGCATCCTGCCTCTCGCAGAATTCCGAGGGCATGGTGCTTGACGACGCCAACGCGCAATCTCTGGTGAGCCAACTGGCCAACGGGGACACTCTGAACCTGATGAACGCGATCAGTTCAACGTCTCTGGCCGGGGGCGGCGCGTACAGCCCCTATGTGGGGGCGGTAGTCGATATGGCCAGGATTCTTTCGTCGCTGCACACCGCGCACTTCCAGTACATTCCGGCGCTGGCCTTGCCCAGGGCCGACAGCCTCAACCTTCGACTCAATATGCCGCCATCGTTCCGCAATCCCAAGTCGGTCGTGGTGGTCGCGCTTCCGCCCATTGAATCGGCGCGGCCCGAGCCGCTCCACCCGGTCGATCCGGAGGACGACTTCTGCGCCCTCAAACCTGGACTCGTGCTGCCCGCCGAGGGAGCGCCGTTGGTCTTTGCCACCGACCTGGCTCATGACCTGGTTTTGCATGTGGAGGCCGCGGATGGAAAGGGGAAAGCGGTTGACCTTCCATTAGAGACCGATGCTGACAAGGGCGGACTGGTTCCAGTGGGGAAGATGCCGGCGCTGCCCAGCGGCGAGATCACGGCCGTGGTCCGGGGCAAATGGGGCTTTAATGACTGGGAAGGGCCAAAATTCCAGCTGGTGACCGCCGAGCCCGGCGATTGGAGCGTGAACGCAGCCAACCGATCTGCCCTCGTTGTGGGCAGGGACGACACCGTCGAACTTGACGGCCGGACCTCGGATTGCATGGAGAAAGTGGCGGCACAGATCGATGAAAACCCGACGGTTCCCCTCACATGGAAATCGCCCAAACCCAACGAATTGGTGATCACTATTCCGCTGAAGGAAGCAGAGCCGGGGCCGGTGAACCTGGAGATCGACCAGTTTGGACTGGGCAAACCGGATCGTCTAAAGCTCGTAGCCTATGCAGCCGCTGCGTCATTGAACAAACTGACCCTGAACTCCGGAGATAAGACTGCGCTGCTTAGAGGCACGCGCTTGGATGAGGTGGCGAAAGCGCAAGTCGGCGATGTTACCTTTACACCCTCTTCCCTGGACCGCGTTGACAATCTCGACCAGCTGCAGTTGAACACAACGGCGCCGACATTTGGCCTGAAAGCGGGAACTCCCTATGTCGCCCGGGTGGATCTGAAGGACGGCCGGACGCTGGCCGCGCCTGTCACGGTCGATCCGCCGCGCCCGCAGGTTTCGCTGTTGAGCGAAGGTGTCCAGCAGGATGGCGCCGTGCCTCAGCCAGTGGAACTCAACAGCCCAGGCGACCTGCCCGTGGATGCCCGGCTGGTGTTTTTCCTCAAGTCGGACGTTCCGCCGGAGTTTCCACGCGACGAGAAGATCGAGGTGGCAGCGGCTGACTTGAGCTTTCAGACCACGCTCATGCTGAGCGACGGCAGCCTGATGCTCGAAGATGCGCAAACGGCGGAGGCCAGCATAGAACCGTTGATGCGCTTCGGCTCATCCGCCTTTGGACCACTCCGCGCGCGCGCCATCGCCGCCGACGGTGCGGCAGGCAATTGGGTTCCCTTGGGCACGCTCGTGCGCGTTCCTGGATTCAAGGAGCTGCGCTGCCCGCAGGCAGCCGCCAAACCGTGCCTGTTGAGCGGGACCGATCTTTTTTTAGCGACATCGGTATCCGCCACGGCAGGCTTTGAGAACTCCGTGAGTGTCCCGCCTGGGTTTACGGGGACGGAACTGGTCGTTCCCCATCCCACAAACGGCCTCCTTTTTCTCAAGTTGCGCGACGATCCTGCCAGCCAGGAAACACTAACCCTCCCCGTCACGCCAATCGCAGCGCCCCCCGAGCGGCAACAGCCAGCAGACGCAGGGGGTGGGGCCGGATCGAATGCAACGGCGCCGCCGGATGTTACAGCGACGCCGCCCGCTGCCAGCCCTGCCCAGGCTCCGTCCACCGATGGAACACAAACCCAGGCCACCGTACCGAAGTACAACTGAAAGAGCTTCGAAAAAGCTGCGACGAGTCGCCGTGAATCGGAGGAAAGATCGCGTCTGCGCGTCTAATTGAAGTATTTCCGGTTCTTTTCAGCGAATTGCGCCTTCTCGGCAGGAAGCTCGTCAAGCGGGAAGATCGCGTTCTGCGCGCAGATTGAGGCGCAGTTGCCGCAGTCGATGCACT
>JASHSG010000345.1 GCA_030040935.1 Acidobacteriaceae bacterium
GAAGGCGCCGATCTCCGCCTTCTCACCCGAAAATCCAGCAATCTTTCCAACCTCGAAGGCATTCCCGGCGAGACCGTCGTCGGCGATCTCTCCGACCCCGCCTCTCTCAAGTCTTCGCTGTCCGGCGCGGACGCCGTCGTTCACGTCGCCGCCGACTACCGCCTCTGGATTCCCGATCCCGTCGCCATGTACCGCTCCAACGTCGACGGCACCCGCGATCTGCTGCGTCTCGCCCGCGAAGCCGGGAGCAGGCGCTTCGTTTACACGTCGTCCGTCGCCACCATGCACTTCCGTACCGACGGCATCGTCATCAATGAGGACACGCCCGTTTCCATCGCCGACATGGTCGGCCACTACAAGCGCTCCAAATTCCTCGCCGAGCAGGAAGCAATCCAAGCCGCCGCCGGCGGCCAGCAGGTCATCATCCTCAACCCGACCGCCCCCATTGGCCCCAATGACTTGAAGCCCACGCCCACCGGCCGCATCTTCGTCGACTTTCTCAATCGCAAGTTTCCCGCCTATATCGACACGGGCATGAACCTCGTCGATGTCTCTGAAGTCGCGCGCGCCTACGTTCTCGCGCTCACTCGGGGCACGCCCGGCCGCCGCTACATCCTCGGCGGCGAAAACCTCACCCTCAAGCAGATTCTCGACAAGATGTCGGCCATCACCGGCATCCCCTCGCCCACCGTCAAGATTCCCTACGCCGTCGCTGCCACCTACGCTTTCTTCGAGGAATGGATCACCGGCCGTATGCTCCGGCGCGAACCCCGTGCCACGCTCGAAGAAGTCCGCATGGGACGCAAGAAGATGTACGCCTCGAGCGCCCGCGCCCAACAGGAGCTCGGCTTCGAAGTCAAACCCGTCTACTCCGCCATGCGCGCCGCCATCGACTGGTTCCGCGCGAACGGCTACGCGCCGCAGTGATTCGGCGCCCGCCGCCGCGCCCGTGCATCGAAGTCCTACAATGGTTCCGAGGCTCGCGATGCCGCGACAACTGCACCTATCCACCTTCCAGATCGGCGCCCCTGCCAGGTCCGGCCAGGGCCTGCGCATCGGCGCCACGCGGCGCCCGCCGCGGGGCGTTCCCAAATCCCGCTGGGTCTCCGGCGGCTACTTCGATATCTGGCTTCCCGCCCTCGCGCCCGGCGCCGAACTGCTCGCCCAGTTGAAAAACTACGACTTCGAAAATCCCCAACAAAGAGAAAAATTCTTCGATCGCTACGAACGCGAACTGCTCTCGCATGCCGCCTCGCGCCAGACCGTCGAGTTTGTCGCCGCCATCGCCGCGCGCATTCCTATCTCGATCGGCTGCTTTTGCCCTGACGAGTCCCGCTGTCATCGTTCGAGACTCTATAAAATCCTCCTCGCGCACGCTCCCGCCGCATGACCCGCGTCGCCCTCATCGCCGCCTTTCCCGGCGAGCTCAAGCCCCTGGTACGCAGCTGGCCCCATTCCACGCGCGCCGGCATTCACTTTTGGGCGCAGCGCTCCGAGCAGGAAGAATGGATCGCGGCTTGCGCAGGCGCCGGCCAGCCCGCCGCCACGCGCGCCTTCGCCGCCATTGAAGACGGCGGTCCCATCGATCTCGTGTTCTCCCTCGGCTGGGCGGGAGCGCTGCGCGCTGAAATCGCACCCGGAGCCGCCCACAACCTCGCCGGAGTCATCGATGTCCGCACCGGCGAGCGATTCAACTGCGACGCAGGCGCCGGAAAACTCTGGCTCTGCACCAGCCCTTCGGTCGCCGGCGAAGGTGAAAAGCACCGCCTCGCCTCCGCCTACAATGCCGCATTGGTCGATATGGAAGCCGCCGCCGTCGCCCGTCTCGCCGCCATGCGCAACATCCCCTTTTACTGCTTCAAGGGAGTCAGCGATGCCCTCACCGGCCATCTCCCCGACTTCAATCGTTTTCTCTCGCCCACCGGCCAGTTCGAACTCGCCACGTTTGCTCTTTTTTCCCTGTTCCGCCCCTGGTACTGGCCCTCGCTTGTCCGGATGGGAGAAAATAGTAAGAGAGCATCCCATAGCATCGCCGAGTTGTTGCTCGACTTTCTCGATGAACGAGGTCACATCAGAGACTAGAATGGCTACTCAAATCTCGACTCCCAGGTTGCGTATCGATACCAAAATCCCCGCTGCGATGCGCGCCGTTGTCTACCGCGGCATCAACGACATGCGCCTCGAGACCGTCCCCGTTCCCCCCATCGGCCCCGGCGAGCTGCTGATCAAGATTGCCACCTGTGGCGTCTGCGGCACCGATCTTAAGAAGATTCACTTGGGCTCGCACTCGGCGCCGCGCATCTTCGGCCATGAGATGGCTGGCGTCGTTGCCCAGGTCGGCGAGGGAGTCACGAAATTTGCCGTCGGCGACCGCGTCATGAGCTTTCACCACGTTCCCTGCGGCCAGTGCTACTACTGCCGCAAGAACACCCCGGCGCAGTGCCCGCTTTATAAGAAGACCGGCGCTACCGCCGGCTTCGAGCCTTCCGGCGGCGGCTTTGCCGAGTACGTCCGGGTCATGGACTTCGTCGTCAATTACGGCGGAGTCGTCCGCATCCCCGATGATGTGCCCTTCGAACAGGCTGCCTTCGTCGAGCCGCTCAACACCGTGCTCAAGGGTGTCAAGCTCCTCAACCTCGCGCCCGATGACACGGTCCTCGTCATCGGCCAGGGCCCCATCGGCCTCATGCATGCGGCGCTCGCCCGGCGTACCGGCGCTCGCGTGCTCACTTCAGATCTCTTTCCCGAACGCCACGCTATCGCCGCGCGCTTCGGGCTCACCCGTCCCATCCACGCTGGCACTGAAAACGTGGTCGAGCGCGTCTTCGCTGAAACCGGCGGCCGCGGCGCCGACGCCGTCATCCTCGCCGTCGGCGGCAATGCGCTCATCCCGACCGCCATGAACGCGGTTCGCCCCGGCGGCAGGGTCATGCTCTTCGCCCAGACCCAGCATGG
>JASHSG010000346.1 GCA_030040935.1 Acidobacteriaceae bacterium
CCGGGTGCACCCCTCCCACCCAAGCACAGCGTGGATGGGGCACCCGGAGAAAAAACAAATGCAGGTTCCTCGACTGGGGCCGCTCAGGACGACAATGTGAGTAAAAGACTGGCGAAGGTCCAGGTAGAAGCGCTGAAGAGAATTCCAGGAGTGCAGTCGCATCGGGCGGATGACGGCATGCACCAGCTTTCGGTGAGCGAGCTGCACACCACAGTGCCTCGAATTTTTGCGGAGATTGAGAGGCAGGGCCTGCATTTGAGCGAGTTCAGAACTCACTCGGCGACGCTGGAGGATGTGTTTGTGCGGCTGACGGGGAGGAATCTGCGCGATGAGTAAGGTCGAAGGCAGCAGCCTCTATCAATTGACGGCGACACGCCTGAAGCTGACTTTGAGGGAGCCGGAAGCGATCTTCTGGATTTTTGTGTTTCCGATTCTGCTGGCGGTGGGGCTGGGGATTGCGTTCAGAAACCGGCCGCCGGACGTGCTGCCAGTGGGAGCGACCACCGAGCAACTCACGGAGGCATTGGCGACCGAAAAGGGACTGAAGGCTGCCGAGATGGGCGAGAGCGAGGGAATGCACGCGCTGGCGGTGGGAACGATTGTGCTGCTCGCGGTGCAAAACGGCGGCGGAGTCGTGTACCGGTACGACAGTACGAATCCCGACGCGCGGACTGCACGGATGATTGCGGACGACGCGATCCAGAGAGCAGCGGGGCGGCGCGCAGTGGTGCCGGCAGAGAACGATCTGGTGCGAGAGAAGGGCTCGCGCTACATCGACTTTGTGGTGCCGGGACTGCTCGGCATGAACCTGATGGGCTCGGCGATGTGGGGACTGGGATTCTCGATTGTGGACGGGCGGCAGAAGAAGCTGCTGAAGCGGCTGGTGGCTTCGCCCATGCCGAGGTGGCAGTACCTGGCGGGTTATCTGCTGTCGCGGATGGTCATGCTGGCAATTGAGGTTGTTGTGTTTCTGGGATTTGCAAAACTGGTCTTTGGCGTGCCCTTTCGCGGGCCGCTGTGGCAGCTGGGGCTGGTTTGCGTAGTCGTCTCGCTGGTGTTTTCAGCGCTGGGGCTGCTGGTGGCGTCGCGGGCGAAGACGATGGAGGCGGTGAGTGGGCTGATGAACCTGGTGATGCTTCCGATGTGGATTTTGTCGGGAGTATTTTTCTCGGCGTCGCGGTTTCCGGCGATGGTTCAGCCGCTGGTGCGGGCGCTACCGCTAACAGCGGCGATCGACGCGATCCGCGGCAACATGCTGCAGGGGACTCAACTGGGGCAGCTGACGGTCGAGATGGCGATTCTGCTGGCCTGGTTCGCGGTGCCGTTCGCGGTGTCGCTGAGGATTTTTCGATGGAGATGAGGGAAACAGGGAAGAAGGGAACCAGGGAGACGAACAGACTCAGCGCGAGGGAGCGGCGGCGACGGGGTTGGAGTAATAGCCGTCGCTGGTGCGGGCGATGAGGCCGGGCTGGTCGAGCCGGACTTCGATGTGGTGGTACTGGTTCGGCTTGTCGGGAGGCGAAGGATCAAATGTAATTTCGTACCAGGAAGCGGCGTCCAGGAGGCATTTGCGGATTTGTGAGGCGAAGTCGTTGTTGGTTGTGAACGTGAGGCCTCCGGACTGAGCGGAGAGCACCTGAATGCTGAGATCGGCGAGCTGCGCATCCTGCGGCCGGGCGATTCCCTTGGCAAAGTTCAGGTAGTAATCCGCAGTGAGCACGGGCTCCGAGACGCCAACGGGATTGACGTTATATAGCGCAATGTCGTTTTCGCGCAACGTGGACGAGAAATAGAGAACGTCGCTGAAGATCTGTTGCTCCTGCCTGAAGGAGAGATTGACGCCGGGGCCGGAGAGCAGGGGAAAGCCGGGCGAGATCCAGATTGCGATTTTGCGGCCGGGAAGCGTGGCGGCGTAGCTGACAAGCTGATGAAGCGCATTGATAGATAAATTGAGACGGTCGACGTCGCTCCATTGTGAAGAGCGGTTGATTTCGCGAAGGCCGAACTTCTGGCTTTCAAGGACGTCGCTGAGTTCCAGACCATTGGTGGAAAATGAGGGCTGGATTTTGACGCCATTGTCAGTGAAGACAGCGATAGCGGTTGGGTGAGCGAGCGTGCCTTCGTTCTCTTTGAGGAAACTTTCGGTGGAATTGCGCATGAAGGCGGTCAATTCATAGGGTGTGTTGACGGCATCGATAAAGAGGATGACCTCGACGGGCTCCTCGGCCGAAGTGACGACTTTGAAAGAAGTGATGGGCCGGGGAGATTTGTTGTCGAGAATGGTGAAGTCCTGCTCGTGAAGGAAATTGATGGGCTGGCCGGACTTCGAGTCGACGGTGACGCTGAGTTGGATGCGATCGGAAGACGCCGCGGAGCCAGGCGGCGCGGTCGAGGGCAGCGGTTGCTGGGAAGCGGCCGGAAGCGAGCCTGCGAAAAGCGCGGCGAAGATGGCGCAGGGAAGTTTGATCACGGTCATCTCAGGTCTCCGAATCATGTCTTGCCAGGAATGGCAACGGGCCGGGCAGGTTGCAGAGGCCCATGATACATCACGCACGGCGGCCGGGGCTGAGCAGCTGCGCCAGATGAGAAGCGGCAACAGGCCGGTAAAATGACCGTATGGGCCAAGATCGCCAGAGCACGATTGGGGCGGAAACCGTCTTCGCCGGCAGCCGATTTGTGCGTGCCTGCCTGCGCAAGCCGGTGGACCGGACACCGGTGTGGTTTCTGCGCCAGGCGGGACGTTACATGCAGGAGTACCGCGATGTGCGCAAGCATCACACGCTGGTGGAGATTTGCAAAACTCCGGAACTGGCCGCGGAGGTCACGATCACCGCAGCGGAAAAGCTGGGCGTGGATGCCGCGATCATCTTTGCCGATTTGCTGCTACCGCTGGAGCCGATGGGACTGGACTTCGAATTTCAGGCTGGTGAGGGCCCGGTGGTCCACAAGCCCGTACGCAGCGCGGAGGATGTGCGCGCCGTGCGTACGGAACGAGTGGGCGAGCTGGCCTACGTGGCGCAGGCCATCGAAAAGGTCGTTGCGCATTTCAGAGGCCGGCTGGGCGTGATTGGATTCTGCGGCGCGCCCTATACGCTGGCGAGCTACATGATCGAAGGCGGCGGATCCAGAAATTATGTGAAAACGAAAGGCATGATGTACCGCGCCACCACTGCGTGGGGCAGCCTTCTGGATAAGCTGGTTGCGGTTCTAACCGAGTACTGCCGGTTGCAGGTCGAGGCGGGCGCGGACGCGATTCAGATCTTCGACAGCTGGGTTGGATCGCTTTCGTTGAGCGACTATCGTGAATATGCGTTTGAGGCCTCGAAGCGCCTGGTGCGGGCGGTACAGGCGATGGGCGTGCCAGTGATTTATTTTGGCGTGGAAACGGCAGGACTGCTCGAGCAGATGGCGGCGACGGGCGCGGATGTGATGGGCCTCGACTGGCGACAGCCGCTCAACGAGGGCTGGCGCGCGGTGGGATACACGCACGCAGTGCAGGGTAATCTGGATCCGATTACGCTGTTTGCGCCCGAGGAAGTGTTGGAGCGGCGCGTGAAGGAAGTGCTGATTGGGGCGGGCGGGCGCCCGGGACACATCTTTAATCTCGGTCACGGAATCGTGCCTGAAACGCCGGTAGAGAATGTGCAGGCAGTGGTACGGATGGTGAAGGAGTTCCGGGTGGAGAGCGCGCATGCCTAAGCAGGCGGTGTTGCTGCTGGCGCATGGGACGCCGGAGACGGTGGAGCAGATCCCCGAGTACCTGCGCAACGTGGTGAGCGGCCGGCCCGTGCCGCAAGCGCTGGTGGAGGAGATTCAGCATCGGTATGCGCTGATTGGAAAGAGCCCGCTGACGGAGATTACGATGGCGCAGGCGCGGCTTGTGGAAGAAGAGCTTGCGAGAACGGGACAAAAGATCCCGGTCTACGTGGGGATGAGGAATTGGCGGCCATATATTCCGGAAGCGGTGCGGCAGATGCGCACGGATGGAGTAGAGGAGGCGGCGGTGATATGTATGGCGCCGCAGAACTCGCGCACGAGCGTCGGCCTCTACCGGCGCGCGGCGGAGGCGGAGGCGGGCGGGCTGCGCATCGATTTTACCGAGCGGTGGGCGGAACATCCGCTGTTAGTAGAGGCGTTCGCCGAGCGTCTTAGGACAGCAGTGGCGAAGTTGAGCGCCGAGGCGGGCAAGCCTGTGCCGGTGCTGTTTACCGCGCACAGCGTGCCTATGCGCACGGTTGAAGCTCCGGCGTCCGGCGAAAGCAGAGGCCAGAGGCCTTGGCCGGGTGAAGGCGCGGATTCCTACGAAAAAGATGCACGGCGGACGGCTGAACTGGTGCGGGCAAGAGTGCCGGAAATTCCGCGGTCGTGGTTTGCATTCCAGAGCCAGGGCGCGAGCGGCGGACCGTGGATTGGTCCAAGCGTGGAAGAGACGCTGGATCAGATCGCAGGCGAGGGAGTGCGAGCGCTCATTCTTCAGCCAATCGGATTTCTCTGCGATCATGTAGAAATATTGTTCGACGTAGACATTCACTTCCGGGAATACGCCGGCAAACTCAATATTCGTCTGGAACGGCCGGAGTCGTTAAACACATCGGGCACGCTCGCAAGAGCGGTTGCGGATCTGGCGAGAGACGGACTGCGCAGGCTGGCCGTTGCGAGCGCCAAGGGATGATTTGCCGCTTCTCGCAGGGATCGCCGCGCCGGTGAGGATAAATATCAGGAGAGCTTTGAAGGAGCGGCGTGACTGAGCAGAGGGCGACGGAAACGCCGGGAGCAGCTGTCATTTCGATGAACGGAAATCGGGATGCGGTGTACTGCCCAGCGTGCCGTGGCGACCGCGTTTATCGAGTAAAACGGAAGGGCCTTCTGGAGTGGAGCGTTTACCCGATCTTCGGGTCCTACCCGTGGCAATGCAAAGACTGCGGAGCCAAACTGATGTTGCGCAAGCGCAAACGGCGCCGCACGAGACGCGCGGAAGTGTAGCGCTGCAGGAGTGCGGCTCAAGAACGAAAGAGGTTTCGCGCCAGGAAGACTACATTGGCAGGCCGCTCAGCCAATCGGCGCATGAAGTAGGGATACCATTCGCTCCCAAAGGGCACGTAGACGCGAACCTTGTAGCCTTCACGGACCAGTTTGCGCTGCAGATCGCGCCGCACTCCATACAACATTTGAAATTCGAAGTGGCTTCGATCTATCGAGCACGCGGAGGCGTGCCGCTTAATGGTATCGATGATCGCTTCGTCGTGCGTAGCGAGGGCGTGATGGATGGGGCTCTCAATGAGCATGCAGGCGAGCTTGAGAAAGTTCCTATCGACCGCCGATTTGCGCGGGAAAGCAATCTCGGGCGGCTCCTTGTAGGCTCCTTTGCAAAGTCGAACGCGAATGCCGTCGGCGAGGAGCTGCTCGATGTCGGCCTGCGAGCGATAAAGGTAGGCCTGGATGACGATGCCGACCGCGCCGCGGAGGCCGGAATGCGAATGGACGCGGCGAACGATGTCGAGCGTGTCCTGGGTGAGGCGCGAATCTTCCATATCGATGCGGACGAAGCTCTGCGCGGAGCGTGCATGCTCGACGAGGTTTTCCGCGATCGACTCGGCCAGCGAAGGCGATTCTTCGATCTCGGTATTCAAGCCCATCTGCGTGAGCTTGACGCTGATGTTGGCTTCGAGGCCGCGCTCGGTGATGGAGTCGAGCAGCCGGTGGTAGACGTCGGCGGCGCGATGCGCCTCGGTGGGCGAAGTGACGCTTTCGCCCAGGGAGTCGAGAGTGACGGAGATGCCCTGCCGGTTGAGGGCCTCGGTGACGCGAAGCGCATCCTCAGGCTGCATGCCCGCGATGAATCGCGCGTTGAGGCGGGTGCCCAGCGCGGAGTGTTCGAAGAAGCGGCGAAGCGGGCGATTGTGCGAAAGCGCAATAAATGCGGAACGAAGAAGTGGCATCACTCGCCCCTGCAGGAAACTTCGCGCCCGATCGCGCGCCTACCAGACAAGCTAGTTTCGCACATGGAGAACCGGAAAAGTGCAGCGGCTAACACGTTCGTGTAGGGTGAACCGGTGACTTTGTGGTCGTTGAACTCGACTCCAACGAGGTGCGGACGACTCAGTGGAGTTCGAACACCGCGCAGGCGTGCGGAGCCAGGTTGACAACGATATCTTTCGATTCTTTGCTGGTGGAATCGTCCCACACATTGCGGGCGGAGTGCTTTTGGCCATCCAGGCCGAGCTGGCTCCACGTGGTGCGCAGGCTGACAGGCTCTTCCGCGAGATTGAAAAAGGCAAAATACTCAGCGTAGCCGCGATCGCCGGGTTGGCCGATGGAAGCGCGCCAGACACGCGCGTTCAGAAAGGCTGGGCCGAAAGCCGAGACGTCAACCGGGTGGCTGTAGGTGCCGTATTGATCGATGAAAAGAACGGTCTGATTGGTGAGGAGGGAGCGGGTGAAGTCGTCGAGGCGGGTAAGATTGCCGCCGAAGATGAGCGGCGAGCGCGCGACCGCCCAGAGAGTGAACTCGGTGCGCTGCTCGTCCTGGGTCAAGCGGGATTGGCGCGCATCGCCCCAGCCGGGACTGGGACCGAGCCAGCCCTCGGGAAGCATATCGGCGTCAGGCCAGTTGCCAGGGTTGGTGTAGGGGTACCACTCGGCGAGGCGATCAAACATGTCGCGCACGCCCATGGGAAACTCGCTGTCGATCTTGTGCGGAAAGGTCCATGCGTCCCAGTGATCGTCGGCGATACGCCACATCTGAGCGTCTCTGGCCACTTCGGCGGAGCTCGAGAGCGCGGTGGGTCCGGGCGAAAGCGAGAGCACGATGGGGCGGCCGGACTTGCGGATGGCTTCAGCGATCTGGCGGATTTCAGTGGGGCGATAGGGATGCGAAGCGATGCAATCGACTTTGAGAAAGTCGAGGCCCCACGAGGCGTAGAGGCGGAGCATGGAGTCGTAGTAAGCCTGGCCCGCGGCGTTGTCTTTAATGCCCCAGTTGCCGTCATCCCACGGGCAGGGGGCAGAAGTGTCGGCGGCGTCGGCAGCACGGAACGGTGTGCCGGCGATGGGAAGATTGGCGGCGACGACCTGGCGGGGAATACCGCGCACGATGTGAATGCCGAATTTGAGTCCTTGCCGGTGCAGCCAGTCCGCGAGCGGCTTGAATCCCTGGCCACCGGAGGCGGAAGGAAATCGCGCGGGGTCGGGAATGAGAAGGCCGTTGGCGTCCCAGAGATAT
>JASHSG010000347.1 GCA_030040935.1 Acidobacteriaceae bacterium
AATGGGCCTGCCGAAGCCGTTCGCCGCGTTTCCTAATCGTCTTTCTCGCGCCATTGGCGGACGAGATCGGCGGCGGCTGAGGGCCAGTTGGGAAAATCGAAGTCGAATCCCGCATCGAGCAGGCGGCCGGGAACGACGCGGCGGCTTTTAAGGACCAGCTCGGGCTCGGTGCGCAGGAAAAACATTCCGACGGCGAGGAGCGCGGCGGGCGCGGGCAGGCCGTTGGGCATCTCCCAGGCCTCGCGCAGATCGGCCATGAATTCGCGGTTGGGGAGCGGGTTGGGCGCGGCGAGATTGACGGGGCCGTCGATGTCTTCGCGGGCGATAAGGAATTCGATGGCGCGGGCGAAGTCGGACTCGTGAATCCAGGAAACGTATTGGCGGCCATTGCCCTGCGTTCCGCCGAGTCCGAAACGGACGAGATTCGAGAGAACCGAGAAGACGCCGCCGGGCACGGGGCTGAAGACGAGCGAAGTGCGAAGAGCGATTTTGCGCGTGAGGGGCGTGGGCGTGGAGAAGAAGGCGGATTCCCATGCCTTCACAAGGTCGATGGTCCAATTCCATTTTTCGGGGGCACGGCGACGGCGGGAGATGAACTCGTTGCCGCCGATTTCGCCAGTGGCTTCGTCCATCTCGCGGTCTAATCCCGTTCCCCAGGGAGCGTGGCGATAGATCGTTGCGGTCGACGCATTCATCCAGAGTCGGGGTGGGATGGTGAGCGCGGCGAAGGCACGGTGAAGCAGGAGCGTGGTGCCGATTCGCGACTCATACAACTCGCGGCGATTGCGTGGTGTGTATCGGCAGTTGACGCTGCGGCCGGAGAGATGGATGCAAACGTCGGCGCCTTCGAGCGTCTCGACCCAGGGGCCGAGATGAACTCCATCCCAGTAGACCGTCTGCCAGGGAGCTGAGTATGGTCCACGGGTGAGGACGGCGACGTGATGGCCGCGCTGCTGAAAGAAGCTCGCCAGCATGCGACCCACCTGGCCCGAGCCGCCTGGCATGACGATGCGCAGGGGGCGGTCGGTCCGGCTGCCTGGATTGCCCATACCAACAGCGTAGCCCCGTGGCGGGCCATCAGCGGGGTTTACTGCCTCGGTGGGAGCGGGTAGGCTTGTGCGAAGCGGCGTTCGCGCCTGGCCCGGACTTCGTGGACGATGACAAAGACTACGAAGAAGATGATAAGCAGGGGGCCAAAGAAGATCCATGGCGAGAACACGACGTGGTCCTGACCGATGGAGACACTGGCCGGGGAGTGCACCGTGCCGAACATGGCAACCATGTCCTGATTCACTCTGACATTTTCGCCCAGCCGAATGGAGCCGAAGAACGAGACAAGGTCGCCCCCAATTGAAGAGTTATCTGCCGCGGTGACGTTGCCGAAAAAATTGACGACGTCCTGATGGGCTTGACCGTCGAGGCGCACGTTCCCGAAGAAAACGACGATGTCACCCTTCACTTCGCCATTGGCGTGGACGCTGCAGAAAAAGCAGACCGCATCGTTCACAGGGGTGTCGGGCGTGACTTCAATGTTGGTGAAGAACTGAACTGAGTCGTCCTCGGCACGCACGGGAGCCGCCGCGACCGCCAAGGCGGCGCCGAAGAGGCAAATGGCGAGAAATCTCTTCTGCATGGGCTTGCGATCCTCGCTACAAACCAATATACGCGACCGGAGGCAAGGAAGTTCCTCTGGAATTGCGCAAAGCGAACGCTATTGTTTTGAGTGATTTACGTCGGATTCAAAGCTTGAGCCCACTCGGCAGCGGTTGACACAAGAACGTCCGGAGGGGTGTCCATGAGATTCTGCGGGCCGAAGCCAAAAGCACATCCGACGGACCAGGTTCCGGCGTTGCGCGCCGTCTCGACGTCCACCTTGCTATCGCCGATCATGACGGTTTCCTCCGGCGCGGCGCCGGTCTCTTCCATCAATGATCGCAGTCCCAGCGGATCGGGTTTTTTGAGCGGGAAGCTGTCGCCGCCGTAAATATGAAGAAAGTAGTCGGCCAGACCCAACCCCTCGCAGATGCCGCGCGCAGGGCGCACGGGCTTGTTGGTGAGGACAGCCATGGTTCTCAGAGGCCCGCCGGGGGCGTCATGAAGCTCGTGCAGGGCCTTGAGGGCCTCAAGAACACCTTCGTAAGCGTAAGTGAAGTCCAGTTTGTGTTCGCGGTAGTACTGGAGAAAGAAGGCATAGGCTTTGGCGAGGAGATCCTCATTGACTTCGGAGGGCGCGATATTGCCCGCCAGCGCCAGCGAGCGGCGCATCAGCATAGGCGCGCCGTTGCCGACGAAGCCGGCAATCGCCGGGTCGGGCAGAGGAGCCAGATTGAAGGCCATGAGAGCCGCATTCACGCTGTTGCACAAGTCCTGCGCCGAGTCGATCAGGGTGCCGTCGAGATCGAAGACGAGCAGCTTCAACCGCTCCACGGGAATTGAACGAAAGACGCGAATCATCTTCCTTTAAGTCTAAAGGCAGTGCAAGGCAGATTGTTTACACTGATCGAGCGAAGAAATGGATGAGAGCTCGCATGCCAAACAAGTGGTTATCACTGCTGGCAACGACGTTGATGCTGGCGATGGGGCTGAGTTCCCTTCCCGCGCAGCAGGCGCCAAAGCACGAAATTTCGAGCGACGCGGCGGCGGAGCGCATTCCGAACCTCGACACGCTCAAGACGGAGCTGAAGGAGTACCACGATTGCACGTGCAGGTGCGGATGTTATGCGCGGGACCTGGACGCGCAGGCGGATCGCGCAATTGCATTTCTCCGCGAGCGGGCCGCGCATCGGCGGCCGCACGAGAAACTGGCGCTGATTCTGGACATTGACGATACCACGCTATCAACTTACCAGGAGATGCTGGGCGCGGATTTCGCATACAACAAGCCCGTATTTGACCAGTGGGTGGAAACGGCGCAGGCAGAGGCGATTCCGGGCACGCTGCGGCTCTATAAGGAAGCGCAGCGATTGGATGTGAGCATCATCTTTTTGACCGGGCGGTACGAGTCGCAGCGCGGAGCGACGGAGAAGAATCTGCGCGCGCAGGGATTCGACAGCTGGAAACTGCTGGTGATGCGGCCGGATCATGACACGCAAATTATTGGAGTGTTCAAAGCCGTGGCGCGCGGGCAGATCTTGGGCGCGGGTTATACGCTGGCGCTGAATGTAGGCGACCAGTGGAGCGACTTGAAGGGCAAGCCGGAGGCGGAGTATTCGGTGAAATACCCCGATCCGTATTACTTCATTCCCTAGTGAACGCGAATGCTGCCTGAGCCGGTTTCGACGCGCACCTCGGGCCCTCCGCCGCCGATGGCGCCCTTCAGGTGGTGGTGTTCGATGGTGGCTTGCGACACCAGCTCGCGGTCGCAATGAATGCCGCCGGAGCCAGTGGATGCATCGAGCGTCATGCCTGCACCGCCAGTCCACAGGTCCACGCCTCCCGAGCCGGTATGAATGCGCCACGGACCGGCGGGAGTGCCACTGATCCCGATGTTTCCAGAGCCGGTTCCGGCCTCCAGGCCGCCGTGGACGTACTTCAACGAGATCGACCCCGAGCCGGTCGAGGCCCGGACGTCGCCTGCGCCGGACTGTGAAGCATCGATGTTGCCGGAGCCGGTGTGCACGGTGAAACCGCCCTGAAGACTGCCCGCTCGAATCGAGCCTGAACCCGTGGAAAGCTTGGCATTGATGCCGACACCCTCGTCAAAAATGTTGCCGGAGCCGGTGGCGGCGTCGAGGTACGCGTCGGGCGGGGCCTGAATCTCGTAATCGACACTGATGTTCCCCAAGTTGCGATGATCGGCTCCGATGCGGACGATGTTGCCCGTCTGCTGGATGGGGGGATTCGCAGCGATTTCGCGGACCCTGTCGTCGCACGCGCACCAGGGGCCCGATTTAACCCGAGCAAGGATGTGGATGCGGCCTGCAGGGCCGGCGGTGAGATGAATGGCGCCCGCGCCGGTAGCGACGGAGAGATCGAGCCGGCCGCTAAAGGCCAGATCGCGCTGAAAGGTTGCCTCAGTGGACGCCGATGCCGGGACCGCGGCAAAGGCCGCCCACGCCGCCAACAGGGAAAATGCAGAAAAGAAATGCTTCATCGCGTTCCTCATTTCAACCCCCGAACATTCTACGCAGAGGGCGGCGCTCAGGTTCCATCGAACGAGGGGACGGGAAACGGCTTCCGGGCCGCGCGCTCACCGTCCAATGCTATTCTCACTGCGAGATGCACGAGTTCATGCTCATCAAGCCTGTGGCCGTGGCCATGTTGATCCTGGCCAACGGCTACTTTGTGGCCGTTGAGTTCGCACTGGTGTCCATCCGCGAGACGCGCGTGGAGCAGCTGCTGGCGGCGCGGGTTCCAGGCGCGCGCGCAGTGCGGAACCTGCAGCGCAACCTCGACAATCTGCTTCCGGCAGTGCAACTCGGCGTGACCCTCTGTTCGCTGGCGCTGGGCTGGCTCGGCGAGCCGCTGGCGGCACAGATGCTGGCGACGTGGCTGGGTGCGCTGCCTGACGCGCGTATTTACGGCCATTTGGCCGCCGTGGTGCTCGGATTCGCCATGATTACTTACTTTCACGTTGTCGCCGGCGAGCTGGTGCCTAAAGGGCTGGCGCTGCGGCGGGCTGAGGCGCTGGCCGTCGCCGTGGCGCCTCCCATGCTGGTGTTTATGGCTGTCACGCGCCCCGCGGTGCGCCTGCTCAGCCGCTCGGCGGGAGTGGTTCTGCGCGCATTCGATGTTCCGGCCGGTGAACGCGCCGCGTCCATTCATTCCGCCGAGGAGCTTAAGTTGATTGCCACCTCGGCCCGGCGGCTCGGGCTGCTGCCCGAATTTCAGGAGATGCTTGTGCACCGCGCTTTGGAGCTGGGCGACGTGCAGGTGCGCGAAATTATGACGCCGCGACAGAGAATTTTATCTTTGCCTTCGAATATGCGTCTTGATGATGCCTGCACGCGAGTGTTTGGCCATAATCATTCGCGGATTCCGGTTTACGACGAGGCACGAGGCCCGGAGTACATCGTCGGAGCGGTATATGCGCGCGACCTGGCACGGCTGATTTGTGCGCGCACCTCAACCACGGCGGCCCCGAGCGAGGTTCGACTCGGCCAGATCATGCACGAGGTCCTCGTGGTGCCGGAATCGAAATCGGTCCTGGATCTGCTGTCCGACTTCAAAAAGAACCGGCGCCACCTGGCCATCGCGGTGGACGAGTACGGATCAACTGTGGGTCTGGTGACTGCAGAAGATGCCATCGAGCAACTCGCCGGGGAGCTGGAGGACGAGTTCGACGCACCATCACACCCGGTACTGAGCAGCGCGGGTGGCGCGATCGTACTTGACGGCAGCGTCAACCTGCGCGACCTGGAAACACAAATGCACTGGAGCCTGCCGCGCGACGGCGGCGTGGAAACGCTGGCAGGGTTTATGCTGACGCGCCTGGGCCACATTCCCAACGCCGGAGAGTCGGTGGCGTTCGGAGACCGGCGCCTGACCGTGGTGGAGATGGATGCGAGGCGCATCGCGAAGATTCGCGTAGAGCCGATCGAGCAGACTTCGCAAATTCCCCAATAGAGCTTCCAACCCGCGTCCTGGATTTCATTCTCGCGCGTACATCATCCATTAACCTCGTGTTTGCGCACAAACCGGTCTGCGTGGATGAAAATGGAATTGAATGAATCCTCCGGACAGGACGAAAAAACGTCTGGCGCCCGCCGCGGCGGAAGCGCGGCGATGGACCGCCGAGGAGTTTGAGCGGCTGGTGTTCGAAGGCGAGCCCAAGCTCGCGGTTTTCGATTGCGACGGCACCCTCTGGAGCGGCGATGCGGGTTACGAATTCATGGCTTGGACGCTGGACCAGGGACTGGTGTCACGCTCGACGAGCGACTGGATCGACTCGCGGTACCGCGCTTACCGCGCGGGAGCCGTGAGTGAGGCGGCGATGTGCGGCGAGATGGTGCAGATGTACGCGGGCTTGCGCGACAGCGAGTTGCAAGCAGCCGCGGCGCGTTTTGTAGAGGAGTTTGTGCGGCCGCGTGTTTTTGCCGAGATGGCCGCACTAATGAAAAGGATTCGGCAGGCCGGTATCGAGAGATGGGCGGTGAGCTCGACGAATCGGTGGGTAATCGTCGAGAGCCTTCGCGATTTCGGCATCCCGCGCGAGCGGATCTTGGCCGCCGAAGTGCAAATCAAAGACGGCATCATCTCAAGTGAAATTGTCGACGTACCAACAGACGAAGCCAAAGCGGCTGCGCTCAGGCGCGTGGGCTTGTGCTCGCCCGATGCGGTCTTCGGCAACTCCATACATGATCTGGCCATGCTGGAAATGGCGCGATGTCCTTTTCCGGTAAATCCCTCACCGGCGCTCCTGAAGGTGGCCGCGCAGAAAGGCTGGGGCTATTTCAGGCCGGAGTCCGCGCAGAGTGCCGATGCTGCGGTGGGCGGAGAATAGGGCGGATGGCGGGTGGTTAGGCGCCATTCTGAGCGCGGCTCGAGGGGCCGGGACTGCAGCCTGCAAATCGAGACAATCCTTGGACAATTCATTCTTTTATGTCATATACACTGGAATGCGTGAATGACAGCGCGGCCAAGCTAACAATGCATATTCCGGGTCCGGCGCTTCGTTTTGTGGCGGCAGCGCTGATCGTGCGCGAACGCGAAGTGCTGATCGGGCAGCGGCGAGCCGATCAGCCGATGGGCTCATTGTGGGAGTTTCCGGGAGGGAAGATTGAGCCTGGCGAAAGCCCGCAGGAAGCGCTGGCTCGCGAGTTGGTCGAGGAGTTGGGTATTCGCGCCGAAGTTGGCCCGGCCGTGACGCGCATTCGCCACAACTATCGCGGTGGCGGCGCGGTGGATCTGCAATTCTTCGCGGTGAGAGAGTTTATTGGCGATATCGACAATAAGATCTACCAGCAAGTGCGCTGGGTGAAGCTTGAAGACCTGACCAGCTACAAATTTCTGGCAGCTGATCGCGGGCTGATCAAGGATCTGGCGGCGGGGAAGCTGCTATAGCCGATCAGTGCCCTGGAATCATTCCCCAGAGCATGGCAAATGTCATTCCAATCACGATGATGCTTGTGGCCCAGGCAATCCAGTTCC
>JASHSG010000348.1 GCA_030040935.1 Acidobacteriaceae bacterium
GGAATATAGCGGTTTGAGTGCGAAACGGCAAATTCCACCGCGGCATCGGTATAGCTAACCGCATGGAATTTTTCATAGCGGTCCTTGATGCCCATGATGATCTTGATCGCCTCAGCCTCATTGGGCGGTGGAACCTTTACGGCCTGGAAGCGCCGCTCCAGCGAGCGGTCTTTCTCGATGGACTTGCGGTATTCGGCCGGCGTGGTGGCGCCGATGCACTGAATCTCGCCGCGAGAAAGAGCCGGCTTGAGGATATTCGCAGCATCGAGCGACCCTTCGGCCGATCCCGCGCCAACCAGCGTGTGCAGCTCGTCGATGAACACGATCGAGTTCTGGCTCTCCATCAACTCTTTCATGATGGTCTTGAGCCGCTCCTCAAACTGCCCGCGGTACTTCGTCCCTGCAACGATGAGCGAAAGATCGAGCGCCAGCACGCGCTTGTCGGCCAGAAAGCTTGGCACTTCGCCATCGGCAATGCGCTGCGCCAACCCTTCGACGATCGCCGTCTTGCCCACGCCCGGCTCGCCAATCAGAACTGGATTATTCTTTGTACGCCGGCACAGAATCTGCACCGCGCGCTCGAGCTCGCCTTCCCGGCCCACCAAAGGATCCAATTGCCCGTCCATGGCAGCTTGTGTAAGGTCGCGGCTGAACTCCGCCAACAAACTTGACTCGCGCTGCCTTTGCTGCGGAGGCGCCTTCTCCTGCGTCACGCGCGCCAGCTCGTCGCGAATCTGCGTGAGCTTCAGCCCGCGCTCCTGCAGAATCTCCGAGGCGAAGCACTTTTCCTCCCTCAGCAGTCCCAGCAGCAGATGCTCTGTTCCAATATGCTTGTGTCCCAGCCGCTCGGCTTCCTCCGCGGCATACGCCAGCACCCGCTTGCACTCGTTCGAAAGCGGCAGGTCGACGCTGGTCGACACTTTTTCTCGAATCGTCGTGTGCGCTTCAATTTGCTTCCGGATCGACTCCACCGAGGCGTGCGAACGCAGGAAGCGGTTGGTTAACGCCTTGTCTTCGCGAAGCAGCCCCAGCAGCAAATGCTCGGTCTCGATATAAGGCGAGCCAAACTGGCTGGCCTCGTACCGTGCGAAGAAAATCACGCGCCGCGCCTTCTCCGTATACCGCTCGAACATGATGAACTCCCTGATCCAGGCATCCGCTTGAAATAGCCGTCCGGCTGTTTTCCCGGCCTCGGCCCAACTTTCGTCCGCCCTTCTGTTGCTTTGCCGCCGAAGCCTCTCGAAAGAGATCTCCCAAGCTCCGAACAGCTCTTTTGGATGGTCTTGGGCTCCGTGTCACCCTTCGTCAACAGGCTCTTGTTCCGCCCGACGACTCCCACCCAACCTCTCGAAGCCTCCAGGAAAACTCCTCGCCAGGCTCCCTACTCATTAAGATTCAAAATCTCGCGCAAGTGGTGCTTTTTCTAGCTCAGGTGTCCAGCTTGCAGTCCCTTTGGTCCAGGGTCTGTGATCTCCGTCAGCCTTCCGCCTTCCAACCTCAACCTCCGCCCGCATCGCACGGCCAGTTCCATGTTGTGTGTCACCACAATCGACGTCAATCTGTGACTGCTGTGCAAGCGCTCAATCAAATCAAAAACCCGCCCCGCCGTCACGCCGTCCAGATCCCCCGTCGGCTCGTCCGCCAGCAGCAGCCTCGGACCGCATACGAGCGCTCGTGCCAGCGCCACACGTTGCTGCTCGCCGCCCGAAAGCTCACCCGGTCGATGCTCGCCGCGATCTTCCAATCCCACTTCTCTCAGCCAGTTCTCCGCCGTCCTCAGTGCTTCAACTTTCCCCGTGCCTCGCGCCAAAAGCGGCATCGCCACATTCTCCAGCGCCGTAAACTCCGGCAGCAGGTAATGGAACTGCCACACGTAGCCAATCTCGCGATTTCGAAACCGTGCTGCCTCTCGCGCGCTCAACTTCGACACGTTGGTTGACGCGCAGTATACAGTTCCCTCAGAAGGCGTATCAAGCGCTCCCAGAATGTGCAAAAGAGTGCTTTTTCCTGCGCCCGATTGGCCGACAATCGCCACCATTTCGCCGGCTTCAACTTCGAGGTTGAGATTTTCAAAAAGTTCGAGCGCGCCGCGCGCCGTCTGGTAAGTCTTTCCCAGTCCCTGGACCTGAATCACCGGAGTTTGGCCGCTCTCGATTCCGGCCGCTCGCGACCCCAGGTCCCGCGTTGCACGGGATGCCTCGTGAGCAGCCGCTGAAAGGGTTTGCATCATCCGGTTACTCCTCATTTTACAGGACTCCGGCCGCTCCCCGCACATCCCCCAAACCGGGCATCGAGGAGGCACCACGCATGCTACCTCGGACAGTTACCGCCGGAGCTTCCCGTGATTTCAGCCGCTTCCGTTTCTCTTGCGCATTCTGTCGCCAAAGACAACAAACGGGAGCCGCTTGTTTCCGGCTCCCGCCTCTTCGATTCGTTCTCATCGAGCCGTTTTCCAGTGGATTCAGCCCCACTTCTTGCCCAGGCCCTCCAGGTCCGCCTGACCCAGGTCCTGGGGCAACATGCAGACTCTGAACTCCACCGCCGCATTGAATTTCAGGAACCACGGCTCGGCAAGCCGCGGAACGTCGGATGCCTTGGCGACGTCGACGATCAGAATGCCTCCACGCTTGCCCTCGCGCTCGCCGAAGTACGCCGCCTCCGGTTTAATGTCGTCGAGAATCTGCTTCATGATCAGCCCCGCGGTTCCATTGCGAACCGCGGCATTGAATGGCTCAAGCGGAAACTTCACTTCCATGATCATCCGCATGCTTCTATCTCCAGGCGCGCAGAATTACCCCGGGGGATGAGCGAGCGCCGATTCCGGGACGCTAAATGACCCAGCCGTGCACAGTCAAAACAATTTTCAGCAAGGCCTTGGCCACTCGGCGGGCCCGATCCCGGCCGTGCGCGCCGGTGTCGCATTCTGGAGTTCGCTCGTTTCCTGAGGACTGGAGGTTGGGGTATTGAGCCCCGCCGGCCTCGCTGCCCTTGCTATGATCAAATCAACGGCCGCATCATCCTGGCTCGCGCCATCGCAATCGTTCTTCTTCCCATGACTCCTGCCCAACAAGCCGCTGCGCCATCCGGGCTTGCTGCCTCGCGCGGCGACCTCTTGCCCCATGCCATTCATGCCCCTGCTCCCGGGGCCACAGCCACTCTCATCCACGATCTCCGCGAACTTTTCAAGGTCAAGGTCGTCGGTCTTGTTCTCGTCACCGGATGGGGCGGCTTCTATCTGGCATCGATCGAATCCGGCATTTCGACCCTGCAGCGCGGCCTCCTCGACACGCTTTTCGGCATCGGACTCATCTCCGCCGGCGCCGGCGCTCTCAACCAGGCTCTCGAGCGCTCCACTGATGCGCGCATGAAGCGCACCTTCGATCGTCCCCTGGCCTCGGGCCGCTGGCCGCTCGCCGCCGGTATCCTCGCCGGCCTTGGCGCCATTGCCCTGGGCGCCGTTTGGCTCATGCTCTACACCAACGCGCTCACCGTTTCGCTGGCCTTGCTGACGGCTTTCACCTACGTGGCCATCTACACGCCGCTCAAGCGCGTGACCACCATGGCCACCTTCATCGGCGCGTTTCCCGGCGCCATGGGCCCCTTGCTCGGCTGGACCGCCGCGCGTGGCCGCATTGAGTGGCCCGGCGTCGCTCTCTTCGCCATCCTCTTCGTCTGGCAATTCCCTCATTTCATGTCCATCGCCTGGCTCTACCGCGACGACTACGCCCGAGCCGGCATTCGCATGCTGCCCGTGGTTCAGCCGGATGGATGGTCGACGGTGGTTGAAGCGCTCTTCTACGCGGTGCTGATGATTCCGGTTTCGCTGGCCCCGTGGCGTCTCGGCCTGACCGGTGCGACGTACGCCTTTGCCGCTGTTGCTCTGGGCCTGGTTTACCTCGCATACACGATTCGCTTCGCGCGCATCCTGCGCGCAAAGTCTGAAGACGAAAGCCGGAAATTGGCGCGCGACCTGCTGAAGGTGAGCGTGATCTACCTGCCGCTGCTCTTCACCACGCTCATGCTCTGCGCCCGCGCGAAAGGCTAGCGCGCATGGCCGTCGCGACACCAACGTCCGTTCGTCACTCTGGCGCCGCCCCCGCCATCGCCGTCATCCTCGCCGTCAGCGCCGCCGCCTCGCTGTTCCTCTTTTGGCTCATCTATATCCATCCCGCCGCGGCTTCCAGTTCTCAATATGCATTCCTGCCCGCCATGAACGCCGTCTTCAACGGCCTCGCCGCCGTCGCACTCCTCATCGGCTACACCTTCATCCGCGCGCGCAAGATCAAGCGACACCGCGCCTCCATGATCACCGCGTTCGTCTTTTCGACGCTTTTTCTCGTCGGCTACATCGCGCATCACGCCTTGCATGGCGACGTGCGTTATCCGGCCCATGCCGCCTTCCGCACCTTTTATCTTTGGTTGCTTGCGAGCCACATCATTCTGGCCGTCCTTGCCCTGCCTCTGGTCCTCGTGACCTTTTTCTTCTCGCTCTCGGGCCGCATCCCGCAACACCGGCGCATTGCGCGCTGGACGCTCCCACTCTGGCTCTACGTCTCCGTCACTGGCGTCATCACCTATGTCATGCTGAGCCTCGCCCTGGGCAGCTAGCCCGGTGTTTATCCCGCCGGAGGAGGCAGGGGCCTTCAGGCCCTTGAATACCGCTCTCGCCGGCGGCGCGGACTTTGGTCCCAGGCTCCTTTCCTGCAACTCGATTAGGATTGAAGCGGACTCATGCCCTCCATCACGCCAATCTCCGAAACCAATCGCCCCAGCCAACCCGATGACGGCACGCGCCAGCTTCTTCACTGGGGAGGTTCGATGGTCGGTACGGGCGTGGTCGCCGGCGTCCTGCTCGTCACCATGCTCGGCGGCTACTCGCGCCTTGGCGCCAGCACCAACAGCGGCTGGTTTGCGCTGATCGTCGCTCTTATGTGCGTTCCTTTCGGCCTCATGCTCCTCGCCCTCGGCTTCGCCAAATGGCTCCGCAACCGCCGCCTTCGACCGAAAGCCTGATCTCTGATCTTCCGTCTCGATTCCCCGTTCCCTAGTCACCGGTCCCTGGTCCCCGGTCCCTGCTCCCCAATCGAAAAACCTGCTCGCATTCCGGCGGAGTTGCGATACCCCTGAATCCGAATCCGTTCCACCGGTAGGCCGCGATTCGCATTGTCTTCGTCGCCGGATCGGGCATCAAAAACGAGTCGCCGCGATGCAGTGCGCAAAGAACGCCGTCGCTCGCTTCCACCGCGTCGATCAGCGGCCACGCCAATGCCGATCCTCGCCATCGCGCAATCAGGCCATGGGGACCGACGGCGTATACGTATGGCCTCAAACCCACCTCATCGTCGATAGATGAGCTGTGCCGCTCCAGCGAGAGCAGCAACGGTTCGGTCGCCATCGCGGTCGTCAGTTGCAGCGAAACCAAGTCCTGGCGTCTCGATTGCCACTCCAGCTTCCCCGCCCGGTAGCCATCGAGAATCATCCCCTCTACCGGCTGATCCGCGGACCACGGCTCGGGCTGGATCGTAGTCCCATCGATCTCCGTGCTCGATCCAAGCTGCGGGGTGCAGCCTGCGAGAGCCCGGTCTG
>JASHSG010000349.1 GCA_030040935.1 Acidobacteriaceae bacterium
GCACGGATGGCATTGACTTCGGCATGCGCGGTGGGGTCATTGGCGGCGGTGACAGAGTTAGCGCCCTCGCCGACGATTTTGCCTTCACGCACGACCACCGCCGCGAACGGGCCCCCGGCGGCGGTGAGGACGTTGCGCGTGGCCAGCGCGACGGCGCGGCGCAGGAACTCCGGATTGGGTGGGCCGGGCACGGAGAAGGATTTCGATTCCCTGGGAGGCGAAAACAGATTCAGTATGGCACAGGGCGCGCAGCGATCGATGCGGCGCGCGACCCGGATGCCGGCGCCAGCGCGAGCCAGACGGCGTCGAATGGAAGCCGGTGTCAGGCAGTTGCGCGAGCCTCAAGAACCTCAAGGAATCTGGCAAGCCAGGCGGGGTGCGCGGGCCAGGCGGGGCCGGTGACGAGATTGCCATCGACGACGGCACTGGTCAAGTCAACCGTGACGTAGGTTCCCCCGGCGAGCTCAACCTCGGGAGCGCAGGCAGGATAGGCGTTGAGTTTTCGGCCCTTGATTACGCCCGCGGCGGCCAGGAGTTGCGGGCCGTGGCAGAGCGCGGCAATGGGTTTGTTGGCTTTGGCAAAGTGACGGATGGTGTCGAGAACTTTGGGGTTGAGACGAAGATATTCGGGCGCGCGTCCGCCTGGGATGACGAGGCCGTCGTAGCGCGCGGGGTCGACCTCGTCAAACGTGGCGTTGAGCGTGAAGTTGTGGCCGCGCTTTTCAGTGTAGGTCTGGTCGCCCTCGAAGTCGTGGATTGCGGTGCGAAGCTGATCGCCTTTTTTCTTACCCGGGCAGACGGCGTGAACGGTGTGGCCGACCATTTGCAGGGCCTGAAAAGGAACCATGATCTCGTAGTCCTCGACAAAATCGCCGGCGAGGAGCAAGAGCCTTGCGTGTTTCATGGTGCGAGTTCCTCCGCACCAAGTGTGCCATAAGCTCCTGCCGCCGCGCCGTAGAATCTCCTCATGGCCGAGCCGACAACTCTCGCCGAGTTAAACGAGCAGATTGTTCGATGCGAGCTTTGCCCGCGCTTGCGCGCGCATTGCAGTGAGGTCGCCCGGAGGCGCCGCCGGGCCTATATGGACTGGGAATACTGGGGACGGCCGGTGCCGTCATTCGGCGATGCGAAGGCGCGCGTAATGGTGTTGGGCCTGGCGCCGGGAGCGCATGGATCGAATCGGACCGGACGGCCATTCACGGGCGATGGATCGGGCGATTTTCTGTATCCGGTGCTGCGAGAAGCGGGTTTTGCGTCGCAGCCGAGGGCCGTATCGAGAGACGACGGGATGAAGCTGACCGGGCTCTGGATCACGGCGGTGGCCCGCTGCGCTCCGCCGGGCAACAAACCTGCGCCGGAAGAACTGCGCAACTGCGCGCCCTGGCTTGACCGGGAGATGCGCCTGCTGACGAATTTGCGCGTGGCGGTTTGCCTGGGGCGGATTGCGTTTGAAGGGTTGCTGGCGCACGAGATGAGGATGGGTGAGCTGAAAGCGCGCAGGGGATTTGCTTTCGCACATGGGGCGGAATACAGACTGCCGGGAGGCCTCATCGCGATTGCCAGTTATCATCCGTCGCTGCAGAACACGAACACCGGGAAGCTGACGCGGGCAATGCTGCTGAAGGTCTTCACGCGGGCAAAGAAACTGGCGGAGCTGTGATGGACGAAGCGCGATGGGACGGGCGCGGAAGCAAAAGGAGTTGAGATGGACCTCTGGTCGAGAGAGATTTTGAAGGATGCGAAGCTGGACGAATTGAGCGCCAAGGCAAAGGGGACGAAGAATCGGGTGGATCATTGGTCGCCGGCGGTTTTGCTGGAGCGCGCGGCGTACCTGCGCAAGGTGGCCAGGCTGGGGGATGGGTCGGCGTCAGAAACACTGAAGGAGTATCCGCAGCACTCAGCAATGCTCTCGTTTCGAAGCCGCGACGGCGAAGTGGAGGTGCACGAGAAATTTGCAGACTTGTTCTGCGTGCTGGCGGGCAAGGCGACGCTGGTTACGGGTGGAGTTGTGAGCGGGGCTCGGACGATCGCGCCGGGCGAGACGCGCGGAGGGTCGATTGAGGAAGGAGCGCGCCAGACGCTGCGAGCGGGAGACGTGGCGCACGTGCCGGCGGGGACGCCGCATCAGATTCTGGTGAAGGCCGAGGACACGATTACATGCCTGGTGATGAAGGTGCAGGAGATCTGATGGGAGCTGAGACGGCAGGTTGGGCGGTTATAACGGCCAATTGGAGCGGGAGACCGGGATCGAACCGGCGACATTCAGCTTGGGAAGCTGACGTTCTGCCACTGAACTACTCCCGCCGGGAGTGCCAGAGCCAATTTGAAAAAGTATATCAAGGTTAAAGGAAGATAATGTTTCGGCAACGCAGGCACGGCTTATGGCTGGACTGAGCTGCCCCGGCGCGACTCCGGCGCCAGCGGCACGAGCCTGCCATTGTGTTCGCGGAAGATCCACGGTCATTGCCGCGTTGCCGGCGTTCCCCTGGCGAAATCCAGAAACGATGTCCGCATCGGCCAGCCTGCGATGGATGAAGCCGATGGTGGTCGCTGGCCAGGAAATGGCGACGTCCGGCTTGAGCGCCGCGCCGATGGCCGCGCATGCCAATTGGGACGCTGAATCGAACGCCCGCGATCGTAGCGGGCACTTCTGTTTCACAAGCGCGGCAGCAGTTGGCGCGGGCGCAGCGATTTTGAGAGCAATTGCGGGATTCAGCAAGCACCCATCGGCGATGGGTATTCGAATGGCGACCCTGAGCGACCCTAAGGCTTCTTTGCGCCGGGTTTCTGACCGCCGGTCGAGCCGGTTGAGGGCGGAGCGGCGTCGAGCATGGGGTCGGTGACCGTCGACGTGGCAGGAAAGTCGCTGGCCTTTTCAACCTTCACGCTCAAAGTGACATAGCTGACGGTCGGAACGGCTTCAGCGATGCGGGTATCGGGGGCCGCGGTGGAATTACGCACGACGAGGTAGCCATTCTGGACGATCAGGTTGCCCATCTCTTTTTCGAGGTCATTCTCCTGAGACTGGGGCAGGAAAACATACGTGCCGCTGATCAGTTTGAGGGCGTTCGCGGAGATCAGGCTGTTGTCTGCGCCTTGTTGCGTAACGACTACATCCTGCTGTTCGCTGTTGAGCAGGAAATTGTCGGGATGAGATTTCTCAAGCAGCCCATAAAAGGTGTAGAAGTTCTGCAAAGCAGGCAGCGCGATTCCTGGAAAACCGAGCAGGGGGGTCAGAATCTTGGTCCCCTGGACCATGACGCCCAGGATCTTGTCGAGCAGCGAAGCGAGCGGCGTGGTGGTGATGTTGACGCTCATATGGCCTGCGCCGTCGTTCAGCACAACGTGGCTTATCTGGGGCCCCCCGCTTTGTTGAGGCTGAGACGGCTGCGACGAATTGCCGGACAGCGCGCTCCAGGTCAAATCCTGCTGCGTGGGCAGCGAGGTTGCTTTATTGGCAAACAGAGTGGCGAGCGCGGCCCAAACGATGGGTCCGAGGAACTCACTTCCCGTCACGCGCTGGCATGAAAGGTGCAGCTGGGCGAATTTCACCTTTGCGAGCTGCGTTTTATCTTCGGTTCCGGCTCGAAAAGGTGAAATTCGC
>JASHSG010000039.1 GCA_030040935.1 Acidobacteriaceae bacterium
TAGGAGTCTGGACCGTGTTTCAGTTCCAGTGTGTCCGTGCGCCCTCTCAGGCCGGATACCGATCATCGTCTTGGTGGGCCGTTACCCCGCCAACTAACTAATCGGCCGCGACCCCCTCCCAGAGCGAATTGCTCCTTTGACCCGTGGGTATTATGCGGTATTAGCTAAGGTTTCCCTCAGTTATCCCCCACTCCAGGGTAGGTTAGTCACGTGTTACTCACCCGTGCGCCACTTTACTCATGGTATTGCTACCACTTTCTCGTTCGACTTGCATGTGTTAGGCACGCCGCCAGCGTTGATTCTGAGCCAGGATCAAACTCTCGTTTGAAACCTGATGTCGTCCCTCTCCGACGGAGGTCGAAGAAGACCGACCGCGTCCTGCGCCGCTTTCTCGCGAAAGGAGCACCGGACGCCTTACCTTGTGAGAATGACCGAGCCAAACTCGATCGCATCTCACGACTGGCATGTTCAACCAATTTGTCAAAGATCCTTAAGAGTGATCCGCCTGAGCGGTACCCCTGGATCGAGGCCTGAACTTGCGTTCAGATTGTCCTCGAACTTGTGAGCAGTTTCGGAAATTACTACCCAGTCATTGCCTCGGAGGCAGGTCCTCGCTCCCTGATGGTCGCTCAGACTCAAAAACCTTCGATTGCAGACCTCTATTTCCGGAACTGCTATGTGCGCATCGCCCGATTTTTCCGCTAGCACAGCGGACACCGGCGTTTTTGCGCGAACCTTTTAAAGTTATCAAAACATCGACCTTGGGTCAACCGGCAAATCGCCCGGAACCACTGTGGATAACACGGTCCGCACTGCGCAAATCTCAAACAGCGGCCAGCAAGAATTGCCCGAGCCGACAGGGCTCGCGGGAGTCGAACTCCCGGGTCATGCAATGGCTTGTTCTCTCTAGGGATTCCCTACAGGGGTTTTAACGGCGCTCAAGAACAACGCAACTCGTAAGACCCTACGAACCAGCTTCCCACTTCCTCATATCCAGAACTTTGCCTGGATCGGGCAGGCCTTTTAACTTGAGCGCTTTAGCGCAGGCGGCCACCGGGAGGCTCCACTGCTTCATACTTCATTCATTAGAGTAGCACAGGCCGCCCTGTGATGCAAACCTTTTGACCAACGCAGATCCGGGATTAACTACACCACAAAGACTAGCAATTTCAGCGATATAGAACAAGCCCTCTCCACTGTGGAAGGGGGTGGATTTTGTGGGAAAACGGGAGGGAAAGCCCAGGAATCCCGGTTTGGGAGAATGCGCCTCACACGGTCCGGTTTTTTCGAGAATTCGATGCGAGAGAGCGCTCGCCTCAACGGCGGGGAATAAGGCCCAAGTCCGTGATTCCATTCACGAAATACTGCATCGCCAGCGCCACCAGCAACAGACCCATGATCCTCACAAGAATCCGGATCCCGGTCTCGCCCATCACCTGCCGCACCCGGCTTGCCGCTGCCAGGACAAAATATGTCACCACCGTCGTGATCGTGATCGATCCCAGAATCGCGCCCATCTGCCATCCCCAAAGTGCCGGCACCTGCCCGACCAGCACCATCACCGACGAAATCGCGCCCGGCCCGGCCAGCATGGGAATGCCCAGCGGCACAATTCCTGCATCTTCTTTCGCCGCGCCCTCCACGGTGTCGCCATGCGTCTCCTGCGTGGGGGATCGCCGCGCCTCCAGCATGTCGAGCCCGATGAGCAGGAGTATCAGTCCGCCTGCAATTTCAAATGCCGGCAGGGTGATGCCGAACATCCTGAAAATCAACTGGCCGGCAATCGCAAAACTTGTCAGCACGATGAAGCAAGTGATCGCGCCCTTGCGAGCGATGCGCCTCCGCCTTGCCGGGTCGGCGCGGTCCGTGATGGCCAGGAATGAGGGGATGGCCGCGAAGGGATCGACGAGAAAAAAGATGGAGCTGAGCGCCAGCAGCGAAAAGCGCACGATCGGCGACTGGCTCAGATCGTTCAACGCCGCCGTCGCTGGATTGGTCCAGAGCACCCTTTGAGGCTAGAACATCGCTCCGTTCTGCGCCAGAGTATGCGGCGCGGAACGATTGTACCCCGCCGCCTCATTCTTTCGGTTGAGACAACCATCGATCCCAGGTTTGTTGTCCGTTGACCCCGGTCCAAATGAAACTTGCGTCACCGTTTCATTTGGAGTGCCGAGTGGATTTGTGTTTCTTCCCTGCCCAAGCCAGATTGCATTCATGCCGCCCACACGATAGAACGAGCGCGGCCCAACCCTGCTCCCGGACTTTTGCCGCTTTCGCCTCGAAGCCGATCGCGCGGCGCAGCCTTGCGATACTGCCTCTTGCGCTCGCGCTGGCCGCGCAGCTCGCTGCGCAGCAGAGTTCCGCGACCCCGCCGGCGGCCACCGCGAGCAAGCCCGCGGCAAAACCCGCGGTGAAAGCTTACATACTTGCGCCCACCCCGGCGCCGACGCACAAAATGGGGCCACTCGAAATCAACATCAACTGGCGCGAGCGCACCGAAGACTGGCACTGGTTCCAGGGAACGACCGGGACGAGCGATTACACCTTCTGGGATTCGTTGCTGCGCATCGGCCTCGGACAAACGGGGCAGCACGTCGATTGGTACATCGACGGCGAGCAGCCTTCGATTCTCGGCCTACCCAACACCGCTGTCGTTGCGGCGCCGCAGGGCCAGCTGGGCCTGGGAGGAAGCTATTACGCGGCGAACAACAACCACACCGACGTAGCCAATGGTTTTCTCAAGTACGCCTATGTGAACATTCACCCCAGCAACCAATTCGCAGCCAGGATCGGCCGTTTCGAATACTTCGACGGCCTTGAAATGAAGGTGAAGGATCCTCTGCTCCAAAGGGTCATTCAATCGCGCATCTCCAGCCGCCTGATCTCGAACTTCGCGTTTACCGCGGTGCAGCGCACCTACGATGGCGTTCAGCTTGTCTACAACAACGGCGGCAACAACGTCACGCTGGTCGGCACGCGTCCCACGCAGGGCGTCTTTCAGGTCAAAGGCGAAGACGAGCTCGACGTGGATAACTACTATGGCGCATACACGCATTCGAACAGCTCAGCCACATATCCGAACGAGTTCCGCGTATTCGCCGATGGCTATATCGACCATCGCACCACCGTGCTCAAGACCGACAACCGCTCCACGGCTGCGAAAACCGCCGACAAGAACAAGATCGAGCTCGCCACATGGGGCGCAAACTTCGAGCAGGTCATCAACACCGAGTCAGCGGGCAAGTTCTACGCGCTGGGCTGGGCCGCGCTGCAGACCGGCTCCTGGGGCAGCCTTAGCCAGCTTTCGAGCGCGGCCGTGGGCGAAGCGGGATGGCAATTCCCTGTGCCCAGTGTCAAGCCCGGCATCGCCGCGGGCTATTCGTTTGGCAGCGGCGACGGCAACGCCACCGACACGCGCCACGGCACATTCTTTCAGATACTCACGACGCCGCGGCAATACGCGCGCTTCCCGTTCTACAACATGATGAACAACGAGGACGCGTACCTGACGCTCAACGCGCAGCCCATCAAGCAACTGACGCTGTCGACGGAGGCGCACACCTTGCGCCTCGCCAGCGCCGCAGACCTCTGGTATTCAGGCGGTGGTGCATTTCAGCCCTCAACCTTCGGCTACACGGGCAGGCCGAGCAACAACCATCGGGCGCTTGCCAACGTGTGGGACTTTAATGCCGATTACCGATTCAGTTCCGCCTTCAGCGCGACGCTCTACTACGGGCACGCCTGGGGCAAGAACGTGATTTCGACCATCTATCCCACCAAAGCCGACGGCCAGCTGCTGTTTGTCGAAACCAACTTCCACTACTAAGTCCGAATTCGACACAAAATGTTCGATTCATCACCCCGGGGGCGAAAGCCCCCGTTTTTTTGCGTTCATTTCTGTGCGCGCCCCTTGGAGGGAACACAGGCCCGGTTAAAACGCCGACTGCAACGGACGAACTAGAATGGCAGCTTGCTCGCCAAAGACCAACGCGATCGCCTCGAAGTGGTGCTGGTCTCTCCGCGCAATCCTCTCAATATAGGAGCGGCAGCGCGGGCCATGGCCAACTTCGGCTTCGCGCGTCTCGCCGTCGTGGCGCCCTACGAGCCCCACTGGCGTGAAGCCAAATCGGCCGTCGGCGCTTCAGCCCTGCTCCAAAACGCAAAGCGCGCGGAGCGCCTCCAGGAAGCCGTAGCCGGCTGCACCCTGGCCGTAGGCACCGCATCGCTCGGAAATCGCACGCCTGAGCAACAGGTAATTCCTCTGCCTGAACTGGCTCCGCGTGTAAGCCAGGAGATCGCGCGCGGGGGGCGCGTTGCCCTGATCTTCGGCTCGGAAAAGCGCGGCCTCACGCGCGACGATCTGGCCCAATGCCACGTTCTGACCGAGATTCCCACCGATTCCCAACAGCCCTCGATGAACCTTGGCCAGGCGGTTGCCGTTTGCCTTTACGAGATCGCGACACATCTCGATCCAAAGGCCACTGGACTGGGCACCCCGGGTCGCGATTGCGAGAACCGGGATCGCACAACGCCCGCGTCGTCACGCGATCTGGAACTTCTCGCAGGTGTCATCGAAGAAACGACGCTTGCGGCAAACTACTCGCCCGCCGGAATGCGCGCTGCCAACCGGCACGACCTCGATCTCTTGCTGCGCAAGCTCGCTTTCACCGAGCGCGATGCCTTGCGAACTCTCGCACTCTTCCGGCGAATTCTTTGGAAGCTCAAACGGAATTCAACTCTGGAAGGTACCGAACAGCGACATGTAACCCGCAAGTAACTCTGCCGGGGCATTGTTTTTCCCTCTAGGGAAGCAGAAACTTGCTAGAGTTGCGTCTAAAGGCTCCCCCATGCTGCGTTCCTCGCCCTGTTCCCGCTCGCATCTGTTCGCCCGGCCGGCTGCGCGGTTTTCCGCCCGTGCTTTTGCGGGCGCAGTCGTCGTAGTTCTCTTTCTGACCCTATTTGCTCCAGACGCGGCGCCGGCCCAGCAGACACCCGCAGCCGGCAACCAGCCTACCGCCTCCGCCTCGCCAACAGAACCTCAGCCCACCGCGCAACAGCCTTCCACCGATCAGCCTCAGCCGACGCCTGCGCCTTCTGTCCCGCCGCCGCAGGCCGAACCCTCTGCTCCGGCCCAAGACCAGACCGCGCCGAAGCCAGCCCCCCCAGGCTCGCAGCCAAGCCCCGCAGCTTCAGGAAACGCGACTTCAACATCTCCTGAGCCTGCCGAGATCACTGAAGACGAGATCAGGAGCCTACTTGTCGGCAAAGAGCTTTTTCTGCGCGGCGGATTTCTTGATAACGACCTCAGTTATAACGAGCATGGCGTTCTGGCCGGCCACTCGGCCGAGGGCTCATACACGCTCAGCGCCATCCAGATCGATAAAGTCCGCCTGACCAAACACAAGCTCGAGCTCGAAGGCCAGCGTTTCGGCCTGCACTTTCTCGGCGCGCTGCCCTACGAGGACCCGACCTCGGCAGTCGACCGGGTGGACATCACGCCGAAGAAGAAAGCCGTGAGGATCACGATCGACCGCGAGCTCGTGGTCAAGCCGAAAGAGAAAAAAGAAAAGGGCAAAGCGGCGAAGCCCGCGCCGCCTGCCGCCGCGACTCCGGCAACAGCAGCATCCAATGCGCCGGCGCCCCCGGCTCAGCCAACGCCGGCCGCGGACTCCAGCGGTGCCGCCGATCCGCAAGCTGCGAATGCCTCGACTCCCCCGGGCGAGGCGCCCGCTGACGCAAAAAGCGTGACCACAACGACCTCGCAGGCCCACGCCAACAAGCTGCTGCGCGATGCACTCGACAATGTTTTTGCCCATGGCTTCGACCCCCGCATGATGGATGCGATGCCGGACTTCTGGAAGCTGTATTACGCCGCGGCAGCGGCAAAGACCGATTACCAGCCCAGCGATCCCGGGGTTCTGCGCCAGAGCACGGTCGACAGGAAAGCGCGTTTAGTCTCGACTTTTGAGCCGCCATCCAACCAGTACGCGCAGGACCATGGCGTTGCCGGCATGTGTCTTTATCACGTCGTTATCGGCCCCGACGGCAAGCCGGGAGAGATCGCCGTGGCGCGTCCCATCGGTTTTGGTCTCGACGAGAATGCGGTCGACTCCATTCGCAAGGCCACGTTCGAGCCGGCAATGAAAGAAGGCAAGCCGGTTGCGGTTCTCCTCGACCTTGTCGTCGAGTTCCGGATCTATTCCAACCGGACCGCCGTAAGGGCAAACCCGGCGACGCAGCCGGCCGCTCCGTCACCATCCCTCCCCGGCCCTTACAGCGTGCAGCGGCCTCAGTAGCGCGCTACGCTCATTCGCGCCGGACATCACTCTGGCGCAGGCGGCTGCCACAGCTCCACGCGATTGCCCTCCGGGTCCCAGATCCACGCAAATCTCCCGTACTCATGATCGTCGCGCCTGGGATCGATCTTTACTCCCGCCTGCTCGAGTTTCGCGAGCAGAGCATCGAGGTTATCGACGCGAAAGTTGATCATCGCCTGTTGCGGACCATCGCCAAAATACTTTGTATCAGCCGGAAAGTGGGCAAACACCGTCATGCCCGCCGATTCCGGTCCAGTGAAGCCGAGCGATCCGCCACCCTGGTCCGCGATTCCCAGATGTTCGGCGTACCAAGTGCCCAGCAGCTTCGGGTCACGGCACTTCAGAAACACGCCTCCAACGCCCACTGCTTTGGCCATGCTTACTCCTCCCGCCCGATGACGTCATCGAGTCGCGATTTATGTTTTGCCTTGCGACCGGTCCGTCGTTTATCTGCCAGCACGCGCGAAGGTTTTGGCTGCCCCACGCGCTCGCGCGCGTTGGCCTTGACCGCTTTCGACGCAGAGAACCGGGCTGGCTTGCGTTTCGCCATGGCAAGGATGAGTATGGAATAGATTCGCGCGGCAATAAAGTGCCGTCTCGGATTCACCGGGCACCGGTTCGACCGGCGCAAGGAAGAACGCAGCCCCAGGGAGATGGCGCCGAAAGGAAACCTGCCCGAAGGAAAAAGCAAAATGGAAGAGCGCGAATTCTTCAACGAAGCCGTGGAACAACGCACGCACTCGCTTACTTGCCCCAAGTGCGGCCAGGCAGCGGAATACAAGGTCACCTGGATCGTGCGCCGCAAGCGCGCGCAACTGCCCCGCAACGCGGACGAACGAGACCGCGCCCGCTTCGCCAAGGCACAGTCCTACATGGTGCGACGAGACGACAAGCTGCAATGCACCAATATCCGGTGCCGCAAGCCGTTCGAGATTACGACCCTGCAGTCGCTCGCGTTCCTCATGGACTAGAGCGCGCCGTTCACCATTGCATGAGTAGCGCGGCCCCGGCGCCGTGTGATTGAATCGAAGGTGAACCTACCGGTCCAGATGCTTTGCTGGAAGCCCGAGGATATCGAAAATGGCAAATTCACTGCTTCCCCCCGAAGAACGGAACCTGAACCCCGACCAGGTGGAGGCACTCGACAAGCGCCGTGACCTCGGCCACACTTTCCTTGTGATCGCCGGGCAGTTTTCGGTCATTGCAACCGTGCTGCTGCTTTGGGTTTGGCAAGATCTCAAGTACTCTCCCGGCTGGGCGCATCCCATGGCCTATTACTTCTTCCTCGCCCTGATCCTGATCGTGGTTTTTGGCGTCACGGGACTCGTGCTCCGCCGCGGAACGCCGCGCATCGACTGATCGCCGCAGGAGCCATCGTCAGCACCCGCAAGTTCACTTTCAGGCAGCGCCAACAGGCGATTCACCTCCCATCGCGCTCGCGCGATCGCTGCTAAACTGGAGTCTGATGATCCTCCCGTTTGTCCGCGAGATTTTCGCGGAGCTGGAGCAGGCCCCGGGATTTGAGCGCTTACGCAGGCACCTCAGCCTGGGTTCGGGGCGCCAACGTGTGTCCGGATTAACGGCAACCGCGCGCGCACTCTATCTTCCCCTCATGGCGCGAGCCGCGCGGCAGCCTGTGGTCGTCATCGTTTCAGACAACAAGGCCGCTGAGGCTCTCGAACCGCTTCTCAAGGCCGGATGCGAGTTGACCGGAGCCGTCGATCCGGCCCGCGTCGTCCGTTTTCCCGCCCACGATGTGCTTCCCTTCGAGAATCTCTCGCCTCACCCCGATGTGCAGGAGCAGCGCGCGGCGGCTCTATGGAAACTTTCCACCGGCGTGGTCGATCTTCTCATCGCCCCCGTTGAGTCCGCGGCCATGAAGCTTTTCGATCTCAGCTACTATTCCGGTCTCGCGGTCACGCTCAAGCGCGGCGAGGAAGCCGACATTGAAGTCCTGACCGCGCACCTGGCCAGCGTGGGTTACACGCTGATGGACCTTGTCGAGATGCCCGGTCAATTCACGCGCCGTGGCGGAATTCTCGATGTCTACTCGCCAGACGCCGACCGTCCCGTGCGCATCGAGCTGTTCGGCGATGAGATCGAAACCATTCGCAAATTCGACCCTGAAACACAGCGTTCGCAGTCGGCTCTCGACGAAACGCAGTTGCTTCCGCTCACCGAAGCGCCCGTCACAGAGCGCCTGCTCGCCGCTGTCAATGCCCGTCTTAGCCGCCAGCGCGTCGAAATCGAGGATGAAGAAACGGCCTTCGAAGCCGCGGCGGCAGGCGGCGTGAGCGTCTTTCCCGGTTGGGAATTTTTTACGCCCGTCGCCGGCGCCGAGCGCTCGCTGCTCACACTCCTGCCGCGCTGCGCGCTTTTGGTGGATGAGCCGGCCATGGTCCGCAATCAAATCGATCGCTGGTGGAACAAGGTCGAGTTGCGCCACGAACGCTCCGGAATCGGTTCTCTCGTCACGCCTGAAGATATTTATTTGCGGCCCGAGGTCCTTCAGGCATCGCTGCAATCGCACATGGGCCTCGATCTCGATCAGCTCGGCGCGGTCGATGTGCTCGAGGACGACAGCACGCTCGGAGAAATCGAGCTGCCCACGCGGCCCACTCTGCGCTTCCACGGCTCCGTTCCCGCGCTCACCGATCAGCTCCGGTCCCTTATCGCGGCGGAATCGCGCATCGTCCTCGCCGCGCCGCATCAAGGCGACGTTGAGCGCCTGGCCACCATGCTGCGCGATTACCAGGTCCCCTACCGCCTTGGCAGCCGCATGCCAAAAACCGGCAACGAGATGATGCTCGAGGAAGCGAGTTTCATGGCCGGCGATCTGCGCGTTCCTGTCATTGTGCGCTCGCCCATTGCATCGGGCGTGGCCTTCGTCGAAACCAATCTCATCGTCTTTGGCGCCAACGACCTCTCCGATGAAGCCGATGTCGCCGCGCGGCCAATTCCGAAAAAGTCCAAGACCGCAGCCTTCGTCTCCGACTTCCGTGATCTCCACATCGGCGACTACGTTGTCCACGTCGAGCACGGCATCTCCCAGTACCAGGGCCTGAAGGAGATCGAGCAGGACGGGCTTTCCATCGAGTTCATGATTCTGGAATTCGCCGAGGGCGCAAAACTCTACGTTCCCCTGACCCGTCTCGACCTTATTCAGAAATATCGTTCCACCGATACAGGTCCCGCGCCCGTGCTCAGCAAGCTCGGTTCGCAACAGTGGACCCGCACCAAGGCGCGCGTTCGCAAGGCCATGCAGGATATGGCTGCCGAGTTACTGAAGCTCTACGCCGAGCGGCAGACCGTTCAGGGCAACGCCTTCTCGCTCGATAACGAATTCCAGCGGGAATTCGAAGACGCCTTCGACTACAGCGAAACCGACGACCAGAATACGGCGATTCGCGCGGTGAAGGAAGATATGGAGTCCCCAACACCGATGGATCGGCTGCTGTGCGGCGACGTCGGCTACGGCAAGACCGAAGTGGCCATGCGCGCCGCCTTCAAAGCCGTGCAGGATGGCAAGCAGGTCGCCGTGCTCACCCCCACCACGGTCCTGAGCTTCCAGCATTTCGAAACCTTCAAGCAGCGATTCTCCCCGTTTCCCGTTCATATTGAGATGATCTCGCGCTTCCGCACCGCGAAGGAACAGAAGGACATCATCGACCGCGTCGCGACCGGAAAGGTCGACATCCTTATCGGCACGCACCGCCTCTTGTCGAAAGACATCAAGTTTCAGGATCTCGGCCTGCTCATCGTCGACGAAGAGCAGCGCTTCGGCGTTCGCCACAAAGAACGCCTCAAGCAGCTAAGAAAACAAATCGACGTGCTCGCCATGAGCGCCAC
>JASHSG010000040.1 GCA_030040935.1 Acidobacteriaceae bacterium
CGAAGTTTTGCCCATACCGGATCCCATGCCCCGGCCCACGCGCTTGCGCCCGGTGTTGGCTTTCTTCGGTGCGCGCAAATTCGATAAGTTTCTCGCCATGTTCTCCTCGCTATAACGCCGGATACCCTTCCTTTGGGCGACCGACTCGCGCTGTGAATCGTTTCTCAGTCTGTAGTTCATCGTTCTTAGTGGCTCGACTTATTGTCACTGCAGCCACAACGTGAACTACGAACTCTGAACTATTGTTCCAAAATCCTCACCAGGTGCGGCACCGCCTTCACCATGCCACGCACCGATTCCGTATCTTCGCGCTCGACGATTTGATTGAGACGCGTAAAGCCCAGTCCCCTGATGACCAGCTTATGCTTCACGGGCGTGGCGATCTTGGAACGGTAGTACTGAATGCGAATCTTCTTCGGTTTCGCTGTCGCCATCACAGTTCTCCAGCCTGCTTGCCGCGCGCCGTAGCCACTTCAGCCTTGTCGCGCAGCTGCGTGAGCGCATCGAACGTGGCCTTGATGACGTTATGCGGATTCGGCGAGCCCAGGCTCTTGGTCAACACGTTCTGCACACCCACCGAAGTCATTACCGCGCGCACCGCGCCGCCTGCGATCACTCCTGTGCCTTCTGGCGCCGGCTTCAGCAGCACCTGGCCTGACCCGAAGCGGCCCAGCACCTGATGCGGAATCGTCGTCTCGGTCAGGTGTACGCGCACGAGATTTTTCTTGGCCGACTCAATTCCCTTGCGAATGGCCTGGGGAACCTCCTTGGCCTTGCCCGATCCGTAGCCCACCACGCCCGAAGCGGCGTCGCCCACCACCACCAGCGCGGCGAAGGACATGTTCTTGCCGCCCTTCACCACTTTAGTCACGCGATTGATGGCCACCACCTGATCCTTCAGGTTGTATTGGTTGGCATCAAGTTTCTTCGTCAAAGTCGTCATTGCTTCCCTCTGAACTTCTAGCCTCTAGCTGCTAGCTTCTAGCTCCATATCGCTTCCGCTTCTGCCCATGCCCCAGCACGAAAAAAGCTAGAAGCTAGTGGCTAGGAGCCAGAAGCTGTCTTCAGAACTCAAGTCCTGCCTCGCGGGCCGCCTCGGCCAGAGCCTTCACGCGCCCGTGATACAAATAGCCGCCGCGATCGAAGACCACCTGTTTGATCCCCTTGGCCGCTGCCTTCTCCGCAACCGCCTTGCCAATCTCCTTCGCCGCCGCCACGTTGCCGCCGCTTTTGAGCTTGATGCTTGACGCCGAGACCAGAGTCTCGCCCTTCTGATCGTCAATCACCTGCGCATAAATGTGGTTCATCGAACGGTATACATTCAACCTTGGCCGCTCCGATGTTCCCGCGAGCTTCTCGCGAATGCGCGTGTGAATGCGCTGCCGGATTTCGTTTCTCTTGTGTTCGGTCTTCATCTCTTCTCTCACCTATCGGCGGGGCCGCCCCGCGACCCCGTTCGGTTGATTTTCAGTGGTCAGTGAACAGTGTTCAGTGATCAGAACGGAGACAAATCCAGCACGAACAAACTGACCACTGATCACTGACAACTGATCCCTGTCTTATTTCGCTCCCGTCTTTCCTGCCTTCTTCTTCAGCCGCTCGTCCGAGTAGCGCACGCCCTTGTTTTTGTATGGATCCGGTTTGCGCAGCGAGCGCATATCGGCTGCGACCTGCCCTACCTTCTGCCGATCAACTCCAGTGACAGTCAAATGTGTCTGCTTGGGATCGACCGTTACCTCAATACCCGCAGGCAGCGGAAACTCGATGGGATGAGAGTAGCCCAGCGTGAACACGACAGTGCCCTTCCCCTTCATCTCGGCGCGATAACCGATGCCCACGATATCCAACTCCTTGGTCCAGCCCTTGGTCACGCCCTGCACCGCGTTATTCACCAGCGCGCGCGTAAGTCCGTGCAGCGCGGCCTGATCGTCGCTCGTCCGCTCCAGCACTAAAGTGCTGTCCGCGGTCTTCAGCGCAATGCCGTTGGCGATCAGCGCCGAGACCTTGCCCTTGGGGCCTTCCACCAAAACGGTATTGCCCTCCACTTTGTACTTCACGCCCGCCGGCAGCGGGATTGGCTTCTTTCCAATGCGCGACATTTTCTTCAAATCCTTCTTCTCTGGCTTGCGAGTCCCGAAAAAGCGGTTGGTCGCAATTCTCGAACGTTGCCCACCCGCCCCACGTTCCACTGCAGCCATTGCCGGGCGTTGCCCGGCAGTGATCAGTTTTCAGTGGTCAGTGATCAGAAATTTGCATTTCAATTCCGCAGCAGCCAATCTCAACACCAACAAGCTGACCACTGATCGCTGTTCACTGACAACTGTGTTCCTACCACACCTCGCACAGCAACTCACCGCCCACGCCCTCGCGGCGCGCCTGGCGGCCCGTCATCACACCCTTGGGCGTGGTCAAAATCGAAATGCCCAGCCCGCCCTGCACGCGCTTGATCTCGTCTCGGCCCACGTAAACGCGGCAGCCCGGGCGCGAAATGCGCGCCAGGTCTCGAATGGCCGCTTCCGTGCCGCCATACTTCAGGTAGACGCGCAGCACCAGCTTGCCCTCTTCGTCCTGGACTTTGTAATTCGAGATGTACCCCTCTTCCTTGAGGATGCGAGCGATCTCGGTCTTCAGCTTCGAAGCGGGAACATCCATCTTTTGATGACGCGCACGGATTGCATTGCGAATGCGCGCCAGAAAATCTGCTACCGGATCCGTCAGACTCATTCCTTCTCCTTCATCCCCCGTTCGTCCGTCTCGCCGAGGCGGGACGGAAACCTGCGGGGATGGTTAGTACAGTGATCAGTGTTCAGTGATCAGTGCTCAGCAAGTCTATGTCGATTTGCCTCAGCGGTCCGTTCCGCACGAACAACTGATCCCTGACCCCTGACACCTGACCCCTGTCGTTCTACCAGCTCGATTTGTTCACGCCGGGAATCTCGCCCTTCAGCGCGAGCGCCCGGAAACACAAACGGCAGACTCCGAACTTCCGCAGATAACCCCTCGGCCGCCCGCACAGCTTGCAGCGATTGTGTTTGCGACTGCTGAACTTCGGCTTCCGCGCGTCTTTCACCCTTTTTGCAGTAGTTGCCATAAAACCCCTTAAAGCAGCTAATAGCTCTCAGCCATCAGCTTTCAGCTTTTTCTTGCCTCAAACAACTTCCATCTCTCAGCTCGCCTTCCGCCTCGTCTCAATCGCCGATTGCACCCCGAACCAACTGACGGCTGAAAGCTGACAGCTAATGGCTGCTCTCACGCCCCTTGCCGGAACGGCATCCCAAAGTGGCGCAGCAACGCGCGCGCCTGGTTGTCGTCCCTTGCCGTGGTCACAATGGTGATGTTCATGCCCTTCAGTTTTTCCACCTTCGCGTAATCGATTTCGGGAAAAATCAACTGGTCGCGCAAACCCAGCGTGTAGTTGCCGCGGCCGTCGAAGCTCTTGGTCGAAACCCCCCGGAAATCGCGTACCCGCGGCAGCGCGATCGAGATCAGCCGGTCGAGAAACTCGTACGCCCGGTCGGAGCGTAGCGTGACCATGGCGCCAATCGAATTGCCGGTCCGAACCTTAAAGGCCGCTATCGACTTCTTCGCCTTGGTGGTCACGGGCTTCTGGCCGGCAATCTGCGCTAGGTCGGCCACCAGCGGATCGAGCAGCTTCGAGTTCTGCGTGGCTTCGCCCAGGCCCATGTTGATCACGATCTTCGCCAGCCGCGGAACCGCCATCGCGTTCTCCAGGCCCAATTCCTTTTGCAGCGCCTGCTTGATCTCTTTCTGGTACTTCTCTTTCAACCTTGCTGCCATTTCAATTCACCCTTCAGCTCGCGGTTCTCAGTTCGTAGTTCCCAATTCCTTGCCGCTCAGCTCGTACGATCGCTGCCGCGACGGCGAACTGTGAACGATGAACTGCGAACTTATTTCTTTGTGGGCAACTCCTGCCCGCACTTCTTGCAAGTCCTTACTCGCACGTCGCCTTCAATCTTATGGCCTACGCGCGCCTCGCCGCAGTTGGGGCAAACCAGGACCACGTTCGAAACGTGGATCGGCGACTCCTGTTCGGCGATTCCTCCCTTAGTCCGTTGTCCCTGCTTGCTCGAGACTGTCTTCTTGACCACGCGCACATGCTCAACCAGCACCGTGTGCTTGTCGGGGAAGACGCGCAGCACGCGCCCCGTTTTGCCCCGGTCGGAGCCGGTCAGAACCTTTACCGTATCGTTACGACGAATACTCAAACTCGGCATTTTCTTCTCCACAGTGGTCAGTCGTCAGTGAACAGTGATCAGTTTTTTCGAGCCCAAACTGGCATCGTCAACTGACCTGTTTCTCGCCATTCAACCAAACCCGCACTGTCCAATATCCTTCTGAACACTGATCACGAACCACTCGCACTCCGCCTACACCACTTCAGGCGCCAACGAAACAATCTTCAAAAACTTCTTCTCGCGGAGCTCACGGGCCACCGGCCCGAAGACGCGCGTGCCAATCGGCTCGTGATCGTCGCCGATCACCACCGCGGCATTCTCGTCAAAACGAATGTAGGTGCCGTCGCGCCGCCGGTGCTCTTTGCGCGTGCGCACAATCACCGCTTTAACAACCTTGCCTTTCTTCACCGTGCCGTCAGGCGAGGCTTCCTTGACCGCCGCTGTCACCACGTCGCCCAATCCGGCCTTCAGACCCAGCCCGCCGCCGAGCGGCAGAATCACTTGCAGCTTGCGCGCGCCGGAGTTGTCGGCTACCGCGAGCATAGTTCTCATTTGCACAGCCATGGTTTGCCCTCCTTTCGGCAGCCTTACTTCTCAACGGAAACTTGCTCGCCGGGAAGCACGGTGTCTTCAATCTGGCCAAGCGACGACCGCCGCACAATTTCTTCAAGCGACCACCGCTTCAGCTTGCTCAGCGGTCGCGTCTCGCGGATGCGCACCACATCGCCCAGCCGCGCCGAACTCTGCTCGTCATGCGCGTAAAATTTCTTGGTCGAGCGCACAATCCGTTTGTACTTCGCGTGCGCCTTGCGCATCTCCACCGCAACCACGATGGTCTTCTGCATTTTGGTCGAAACTACTTGCCCAACCTTCTCGTTGCGCCGCGCGCCCGCGGCGGCTGGCGCCTGTGCCTGGGTTTTTGTCGCCGTCATTTGCTCGCCCTCTTCGCCTTCCCCGTCTTCTTCTTCGCGCCAGCCGCAACCTTCTTTGTAGTTGCAGCCTTAGCCTTTGCCGCCGGCTTTGTCGAAGTCTTCTTTGCCTTCGCAGCTTTGGTCCTAGCCGGCGCAGCTTGCTGAGTCTTGGGGGCCCCCGCCGTCGCTTCCGCCTGCGGCACGGCTTCAGCGGTTTTGTGAGCCTTAAGCTCCGCAGGCGCGGCGGACTGCTTCTCTTCTCCGGTTTCGCCGTGGATGCCCAGCTCGCGTTCGCGCGCAACGGTCTTGATCTGCGCAATCTCCTTGCGCAACTGGCGGAGCTTCTTCACACCGTCAGTTTGCCCCAGCGCCACCTGAAACCGGATCCTGAATAGCTGATCCGCGGAGGTTTTCTCCTGGTGCTTTAGCTCTTCGTCGCTCAAATTGCGAATCTTTGTCAGTTCCATCTTCTTTTCCTAATCTCAGAGCTTTCAGCTTGCCTGCTCGGTCTTCACTGCCGTCTTCTCGCTTCCGCCGCGCTGCACAAACTTGGTCCGCAGCGGCAGCTTGTGCGACGCCAGGCGCATGGCCTCGGCCGCAAGCTCCGGCGTCACGCCTTCCATCTCAAACAAAATCTTTCCCGGCCGCACAACGGCGACCCAGTGGTCCAGCGCGCCCTTACCGGAGCCCATACGAACCTCGGCCGGTTTCTTGGTGATCGGCTTATCGGGAAACAGCCGCAGCCAGATCTTGCCGCCGCGCTTGATGAACCGCGTCATGGCAATACGGCTGGCCTCGATCTGCCGGTCCGTAATGTACCCGCACTCCATCACCTTCAACCCGTACTCGCCAAACGACAGCGAGGAGCCGCGCCACGCCTTGCCGCGCCGCTTGCCCTTCTGCTGCTTGCGAAACTTCACTTTCTTTGGCATCAACATAACGAAAACCCTCAAAACGGTGGTCAGTTATCAGTGATCAGTTGATTCTCGCTAAAGCACGTACATCAACCGATTCCGCCGATTTTCGCAACCAACCTCTCGATCTTTTTAAAGCAAACCAAGCACGAAAACACTGACCACTGACAACCGATCACTGTCCACTGCTTTTAAAACACCGTCTTTCCAACCTGCGGAGCCTGGCGGCGCTTTTGCTCATAAATGTCGCCGCGATAAATCCAGACCTTCACGCCGATCACTCCATACGTCGTTTGAGCCTCTGTAAAGCCGTAATCGACATCGGCGCGAAGGGTGTGCAAGGGTAAGCGCCCCTGCAGATACCACTCCGAGCGAGCGATTTCGTTTCCGTTCAGTCGGCCCGATACACGAACCTTGATTCCCTTGCAGCCGAAGCGGAGCGCTGAGTCAACGCTCTTGCGCATCGCGCGGCGGAAACTCACGCGCTTCTCCAGCTGCAGCGCGATGTTTTCGCTCACCAGCTGCGCGTCCAGCTCCGGCTTGTTCACCTCAATGATGTCGATGAACACGTCGCGGTTGGTGCGCTTGCCGAGCTCGGTTTTGAGCTTCTCGATCTCCGCGCCCTTACGCCCGATCACGATGCCGGGCCGCGCGGTGCGGATGAGAAAGCGCAGCTTGTTGCCAGGCCGCTCGATTTCAACTGAGCTGACACCCGCCGCCTTCAGCTTGTCGCGTAACTCGGCCTTCAGCTTTACGTCTTCAACCAGCAGCTTGTCGTACTCGCGCTCAGAGAACCAACGCGACCGCCACGGCTTGTTGATCCCCAGCCGGAATCCGTAAGGATGGACTTTTTGTCCCATAAATTTCCTCTCAAAAATCTTCTGGCCTACTTGCCGGACTTCTTTTTGCCTGCCGCTTTTGCAGCGGGCTTGCTCGCCTTAGCCGATTTCGCTTTTGCTGTTTTCGGAGCCGCCTTGGCCTTGCCCGCTGCTTTCTTCGGCTGCTCAGCCTCTGGTTCTTCCACCTTGGTTACCAGGCCGTTGGCGGTTTCGCGCTCAGCGACAGAGAGAACGATGTGCGTGAGCCTGCGCTGGTAGCGGTAGGCCCGCCCCATCGGCGCGGGGCGAATGCGCTTCATGCGCGGTCCGTCGTTGGCGATCGCCTGCTTCACGTAGAGATTGTCCACATCCAGGTCGATGCCCTCTTCGCCGGCTACGTATTTGGCGTTGTCTAGCGCCGAAGTTAAAAGTTTGTGAACCACCGGAGCGATGCGCTTCTTCGCGAAGGCCGTCGTGTCCAGCGCCTCCTGCACTCTGCGCCCCTTGATCAGCTCCAGCACCAGCCGCGCCTTCTGCGGAGAAACACGCTGGAATCTCGCCTCGGCTCTGTACTCCCTTGTTGCCACTGCCATACTCATGCCTTTCAAAATCAGCCGTCAGCCTTCAGCTTCCAGCCCTCAGTCTCGTTCTCGCCGTTTTTACGCTGCGGGCGCGGGTGCGGGCGCCGGCTTGGCTACTGTCTCGGTTGGCGCCTTGGCGCCGCCGGTGTGGCCCTTGAAGACCCGCGTCGGCGCAAACTCGCCCAGCTTGTGTCCCACCATGTTCTCGGTCACGTACACGGGAACAAACTTTTTGCCGTTGTGCACGGCGATGGTGTGGCCCACGAACTCGGGAAAGATCGTCGAGCGCCGCGTCCAGGTCTTCACAACCTTCTTGTCGTTGGCCTTGTTCAGCGCCTCGATCTTCACCATCAGGTGCGCATCCACAAAAGGCCCTTTTTTCGTCGAACGTCCCATAACTCTCAGCTCCTAGCTATCCAGTGATCAGTTGTCAGTGCTCAGTTTGTTCTTGCCCGTGTAAGCCAGTTTGCTTTCCTTGCCGTCGCTCCAACTGACCACTGTTCACTGATCACTGACCACTGCTCTCACTTCGCCCTGCGGCTCACGATAAACGTGTCGGTCCGCTTGTTGTTGCGCGTCTTGTAGCCGCGCGTCGGCTGGCCCCACGGAGTGACCGGATGCCGTCCGCCCGAAGTCTTGCCTTCGCCACCGCCGTGCGGATGGTCCACCGGGTTCATGGTCACGCCGCGATTGGTCGGCCGGATGCCCAGCCAGCGATTGCGTCCCGCCTTGCCGATGGCCACGTTCTCGTGATCGGTGTTGCCCACCTGCCCGATGGTCGCCATGCACTCGACCAGCACTTTGCGCGTTTCGCCCGAAGGCAGCTTGAGAAGGGCGTAATCGCCTTCCTTCGCAACCAACTGCGCCTGCGCACCCGCCGATCGCGCCATTTGCGCGCCCTTGCCCGGCCTCAGCTCAATCGCATGCACCGTGGTGCCTGCGGGAATATTCTTGAGCGGCAGCGCGTTGCCGATCAGAATGTCGGCCTCGGGGCCGGACATCACCTTCGCGCCCACCTTCAGTCCCACCGGCTGCAGAATGTAGCGCTTCTCGCCGTCGGCATAGCTCACCAGAGCAATGCGCGCCGACCGGTTGGGATCGTACTCGATCGTCGCGACTTTGCCTGGGACGCCGAATTTCTCGCGCTTGAAGTCGATGAGGCGCAGCTTCTGTTTGTGCCCGCCGCCGTGATGACGAATGGTCAAGTCGCCCGAGTTGCGCCGTCCGCCGGTGCGCTTGCGCGTGGTCACCAGCGGTTTGTGCGGCGTTTGGGCCGTTAGATCGTCGGTCTCAAGCGAGGTTTGAAACCGCAACGTCGCTGTGACCGGCCTGTATGTCTTGATTGCCATGTTCGTTTTTCCTAAAAACCAGTTGTCAGTGTTCAGTGGTCAGTGTTCAGTTATTCTGAGCTGAATTCTGCGTCTTTCTGATCACTGATCACTGTCGACTGTTCACTGCTTTACAGATTGCTCACGTACTCCGGCAGCTTCTCACCGGCCTTCAATTTCACGTAAGCCTTCTTCCAATCCGGCCTGTAGCCTGCAAACTTGCCTCGCCGGCGTTCCTTGCCGGCAAACGATGCTGTGCGAACCGCTGCCACCTTTACTTTGAATAACGCCTCCACGGCCTCCTTCACTTCCGTCTTGGTGGCGTTCGGTGCTACTTCGAAGACCAGCGTGTTTTCGGCTTCCTTCACGCCCAGCCCTTTTTCGGTAATTACCGCGCGGCGAATGACTGTATAAAGGGTCGGCATTACGCAACCTCCTTCTCGGCAGCCTTCCGCTTCGAAGCTGTCCTTTGAAGCGCATCCGCCAGCTGCTCGATCGCTGCCTTCGAAAAAATCGCCCGGTCGTAGCGCAGCAGATCGTAGGGATGAACTTCGTTGTTCAGCACCAGTTCCACACCCTTCAGGTTGCGTGCGCCCAGCACCAGCGACTGCGCCAGCGTCTTGCCGTTTTCAACCAACAGCGCGGTGCGCTTCGCGTCCAGCTTGTCCAGCGCCTCGCGATAAAGCTTGGTCTTGCCTTCCTTGATCTCGAGCGA
>JASHSG010000350.1 GCA_030040935.1 Acidobacteriaceae bacterium
CCGTAGGTGCAACGGAGAATGAGACAACAAAAAGCGGTCCGGCAGCGATGAGCAGGACCGCTTTTAGTTTTGGAGCGTGGTTTTACATCTTCACAAAGATGATGACCATGGTGAAGAGGGTGAGGGATTCAATGAAGGCCAGGCCGAGCACCAGGAAGAGCATGATGCCGGGGCGTGTGCCGGGGTTGCGAGCCAGCGCCTCAGTGGCGGAGGCCACGGCGCGGCCCTGACCCATACCGCACAAGCCGGCAGCCAGGCCCATGCCGATTCCGGCGCCGATGGGAATGAGGCTGGCTGCGGCCGAGCCGCCATCGGCAAAGACCGGGACGGCAAAACAGAGGACGGCCAGGGCCATGAATACGAATTGAAGTTTACGCATAGTTCTCCTGCTTCCTAAGATTGGCCGCCAGTGGGTGGTTGAGGCTCACCGTGCCGACGGGAGAGCAGCTATCAGCCTTCAGCCATCAGCTTGTTTCGCCGGAGACCAGTGAAGTGGGTCTTCTCGCTTACAAGCTAGGAGCAAATGGTTCTGAGCTGCGTTCCTGCCTTTGGCCCCCTCACGCTAGCGGCCGTCCGTTTTATCCCGGAGCGGAAGCGGCTCCGGCGGAATTTCTCAGTGGTCAGTGGTCAGTGGTCAGTGATCGGTGGTCAAAACGCGCGGATTCGGCTCCTTTACGGGAAACTGATCATTGACCAGCGTGCATTGCTCACTGTTGTTAATGCTCGTGCGCGACTGCCATCGATAGATAGATCATCGAGAGCAGCATGAAAACGAAAGCCTGAATGATGGAAACAGCGAAGTGCAGGAACAGAAAGACCGAAGGCACCGCGATGGGAATGATGGAAAACCAGACCAGCGTAAGCAGATCGCTGGCGAACATGTTGGCATAAAGACGGATGGTGAGCGACATCATGCGGGCGAGGTGGGAGACGATCTCAATGGGGAACAAGAGCGGCGCCAACCACCAGAGCGGGCCCGCAAATTGCTTGAGGTAGCCGATGGGGCCGTTGGCACGGAGGCCCTGATAGTTGTAGTAGATGAAGGTAAGCACGGCGATGCCGAGGGGGACTTCAGGCACGCCGGTCGGCGTTTCGACGCCGGGGATGAGGCCGACGACAAGGCCGAGGAAATTGTTCAGCAGGAGGAAAAGACCGATACAGGTAACAAAGGCCTGAAAGCGCTCATAGCCGTGGCCGATGACCTGCTCGCCGAGATCAGCGACGCCTTCATGGATCATTTCGGCGAGTTGCTGCGCGGGATTGGGATGCTCGACCGACAAGGTGAGGCGGACAACCAGAAAGAACAGAATGAGAGCGCCGGCGACCAGCAGTTCGAGCGTGAAGGCGTTGTTGATGGAGGTCGCTTTTTGGGCGGCATCCGAGGGGCTGACGCCGATGGCCTGATACATCCTGATCTCGATGCCGCGGAGCAGGAGGTCAGGGAAATGCGCTAAGGCAAGAGTCTGGACCATTTTTTCCTTGTCCTGGAGCAAAAAGAGGTGAACCGAAGCGCCGCTTCAGTCGCGAAGCAGGCGAACCGCCTCCCAAACCATGGCCAAAAGCGCAAGGCCAAGGCCGAAGAGGAGCGCAACGACAGAACCCCGGAGACATTTCAGGCTAACATAGATGGCCGCGCCGAAGATGCCAAGGCGCAGCACAAAAAGGACCGCCGAGACCGCCGCGCCACGAGGGGCCTGCTGATGGTCCAATTTGGCACTGAGGAAACGAACGAGGCGGCGCCACTCATGGATGCTGGCGGCGGAGATCGCGACGCCGGCAGCGAGCATGGCGGCATCGCGCCATCCCGAGGCCTTCCAGACGACCAGCGCGGCGAGACCACCCACAATCAACGTGATGCGGATGGCTCGCTTGAGCAGGGCCTGGAGGCCTTCGTCGGTCAAGGAATTGAACGGGTGCGCATCACCCGTCACGGCGCCGATCTCCCGGTTTCCTGCTTCGGGCCGGAATCATCTTCGTCCTGCAATTTGGGATCCTTGTTGGCGGCGAGCGCCGCTCGAACCGAATAGACCAGCCCGGAGATGCCGCCGAAGACGATGCCCACAATCGCGATCCAGGATTGGTGCAGGCGGTGGTCGAGCCAAGCGCCGATCAGCCAGCCGATAAAAGCGGCGCAGGGCAGGACCAGCGCGATCTGCATCAGCTTCTCGGCTTCGATCCAGGCGCTGAAGAGGCCGGGATCTTTTCCGTTCTGCTTCGGATCGGAAATGGGGCGATGGTAGGGCATCCAACGTGATTATCAACGATGGATGCCTATTGAGGCGATTCCGCAACAGCGGCTTGCCCGCTTCACGGGCAGCAAGAATCAACCAAGGCGCGCGGACGGAACCGCTTTCGCCAGCCGGTATACTGGCGGTTGGACCCAGGAAACTTTCCGGAAGATCAAGCATGGAGTTCGAGTCGGAATTTGAGCGCAAGCTGTTCGATGAGCGCCGGGAAAAGCTGAAGAAGATTGCGGAACTGGGGCAGGCAGCGTATCCCAATCGCTTTCCCGCCCGGCAGGACGAGTCGGCGATCACGCTGGCCGAAGTGCGCGCGAAATGGGATAAAGCGACGGGCGAGGAACTTGAGGCGAAACGCGAAAACGTCGCCGTGGCGGGGCGCATCATGGCCATTCGCCAGCAGGGGAAGGCGGGCTTCGCGACGCTGCAGCAGGA